>CAZXMK010000015.1:0-14990 GCA_964641935.1 uncultured Syntrophaceae bacterium | reverse complement strand
TTCGTGAACCCGACGGAGTGGTGGGATCCCCACTGGATCAAGGACAACGTGACGGCAAAGCTGTCGGCTACGCCGTAGGGCCGGAGGGAAGGATCAGCCGCTCTTGTTGATGTCCCGGTGGGTCGTGTTGACCAGGTAGCCCTGGTCGGCGAAATGGGCCGCCAGTTCGTTGGCCATCACGACGGAGCGGTGGCGGCCTCCCGTGCATCCCATGGCGACGTTGATCCGGGGCTTCCCCTCCTTCTCATAGAGGGGGAGGAGGAAGGTGAGGAGAGACAGGAGCTGTTCGAGAAACGCCCGGCTCTCCTCGGAGGCCAGCACGTACTCCCGAACCGCCGGCTCGTGGCCGTCCAGGCGCTTGAGGGTCTCGACGAAATAGGGATTCTGCAGGAACCGCACGTCCAGGACGATATCGGCATCCGCCGGCAGGCCGTAGCGGTACCCGAAAGACTGGACGTGCAGGATGATCCGGCGGGTCGTCGTCGGCGGCAGAAAGGCCCGCTGGACGGCGTCCTTGAGCTGGTGCACGTTCAGGAACGTCGTATCGATCACCGTGTCGGCCATATCCTTGAGGGCGGCCATTTTCCTCCGCTCCTCCTGGATCCCTTCCATGACCGACCCTTTCATCGCCAGGGGATGCATGCGCCTGGTCTCGCTGAACCGGTGCAGGAGGGCCTCGTTGCCGGCATCGAGAAACAGCACTTCGATCCGGTATCCCTTTTCCTTCAGTAGCTCGAAAATCTCCGGATACCGCTCCAGGAAACCGGCTTCCCGCAGGTCCATAACCAGGGCCACCTGGGTGATCTCCTTTTCCTCGACGGCCTGGATCTCCAGGAAATCAGGCAGCAGAACGACCGGCAGGTTGTCCACGCAGAAGAAACCGATGTCCTCCAGCGCCCTCAGGGCCGTGCTTTTTCCCGAGCCGGACAGGCCGGTCACGATGACCACACGGGGCCTTTTCATGGTTTCATCCCTCCCCAATCAAGCGAAGCCGCCCAGCCGGCGATCCGGCGTTGCGCCGGCTCCTCTTCCTGTACGGCCAGTTCGCAAAACGGTCTTTCCAGTCCCAGAACCCGGTATGCATCGCACCGTTTCCCCGTCCCGGACCATTCACCATCCCGTTCACCATCCCGTCGGACCAGGCGGACCACCCCGCAGACAAGCGCCTCTTTCCGGATCGGCACCCCGGGAATGAGGCGGGAGACACGGACAATGCCCCGCCCCCGAACCGCTGCGAGACCGCGGATGCGTCCGGGAGCGCGGCCATAGACGGCATCCCCGCGGCGGGAAAGATCCACGGCGTCGTCGGCGACCCATGCTCCGCCTTCCCGTTCCGCCAGCTTCAGGGCCGTCGTTGTCTTTCCCGTTCCATGCTCCCCCGTGATCAGGATGCCGATCCCGGACACAACCACCAGGCAGCCGTGGACCCTTTTGACCCCGTCGCAATGCTCGCGGACCAGGCCCTTGAAACGGCTTTCCAGGTGGGCTCCCTCCAGGGAAGAAGCCAGCACGGGAAGGCGAAACCGCCGGGAAAGGCCCATCAGGAAGGGAGGGATCGAAAAAGCCGAAGACAAGAGAAGGCACGGCGCCCCCCCTCGGACAAGGGACCGGAACAGAGATCCCTTGATCGATTCGGAAAGGCCGGACAACAGAGCCAGCCCCTCGGGCTGGAGGATGGGAATGGTCCCCGGGTGGTGCGGCTCACCCAGGGAAAGGGGATCGAGCACCCGCAACCGGCCGGTCCGGATTTGCCGGCTTCGGCATCCGATTCCGCCGGCACCTTCGATCCCCAGGAGGTTATGGAATGGTCCCGCGAGATCCCGTATGGTCAATGCCGCCATGACCGTCCAGTAGTGATGAAGCGGCTTGCTACGGTGCTTCGTCCTTTTCCGCGATGGTCGCCCTCAGTTCCTGCTCGGAACGGGCATCCAGCAGCCGTTTCCGGAACGCCACGTCCTTGAGCATCCGGGATATTCTGGCGAGCGCCTTCAAATGCAGGCCCGCCGAATTTTCCGGGGCCATCAGGAGAAAAAACAGGTGGACGGGCTTGCCGTCCATGGCATTGAAATCGATACCCTTCCGGCTCCGTCCGAAGGCGACGACAAGTTCCTTCATGGAGCCCATCTTTCCATGCGGAATGGCGATGCCGTCTCCGATGCCGGTGCTTCCCAGCTTTTCCCGCTCCAGGAGAATCGACACCATTTCTTCAGGATCACACGACAGGTCACGCAGAAAAACCGATGACAGTTCGGCAAGGACATCACGCTTCGTTTTTGCCTGAAGCTCATCGATGACATACCCGGTTTTGATCATATCGAGAATCTTCATGCCGCCATCCCCGTACGCTAACCGTTTGTCTCGATCAGGATGTAATTATCGTCCTCCCTCCGGTAGAGGAGCCTGACGTTTTCCGTGGCGATGTCACGGTAGATCAGGAAGCGGTTTTTCACGGAATCCATCTCCAGGACCGCATCGTCCAGGGACATGGGGCTGAGCACGACCTTCCGGGTTTCCACGACCCGGGAGCCGCGGGCCTCGTCCTCGTCAACCGGTTCGACCACCAGCACTCTTTCTTCACTGCGGCCCGCACCGGACTTGTGGGCTCGGATCTTTTCCTTGTGCTTTTTGAGTTGGCGCTCCACCTTCTCGACGGCGTTGTCGATCGCCGTATTCATGTCCTTCGCTTCTTCCTTGGCGATTACATTCGCCCCGTCAGCCGAGAGGCTGATCTCCGCGACATGCCGGAATTTCTCGACGGACAATACAACATGGGCCTCTGCCGGGTGATCCAGGTATTTCTGGAGCTTGCCCAGCCGTTCGTCGACGACCTGCTTGAACCAGTCCTCCCCGCCCGTGTTCCTGAAGGTAAGCGTTATCTTCATCGTTCCATCCTCCTACAATCCTTCTCAGGGAGTCCGCCGCCGTGAGGCATCGCCTCCCCGTCGGCAAAGATGCGCTTTATAGAAATGGGGTTCTGAAATGTCAATCTGTTTTTTGTGTCTTGATGAGCCTTTTCCTCCGGGAAGACGGAAGGATGCCCATCATCTCCCGGTATTTGGCCACGGTCCGCCTGGCAATGGCAATTCCCCCGGCCTCCAGTCGCTGGACGATTTCCTGGTCGCTCAGCGGTTTGCGGGGATCCTCCGCCTGGACGAGCTTCCGGATTTCTTCCTTCACGCTCTTGGAGGCGATGTTTTCACCGGAGGTCCGATGGATGCCGCTGGAAAAGAAATACTTGAGGAGATAGATCCCCCGGGGGGTATGGACGTACTTGTTGGATACGACCCGGCTGATGGTGGACTCGTGCATTCCCACGTCATCGGCCACGTCCCGGAGAACGAGGGGCTTCAGGAAGGACACTCCCTGCTCGAAGAAATCCAGCTGAAACCGCAGGATGCTCTCTGTGACCTTGTAGATGGTGTTCTGCCGCTGCTGGATGCTCTTGATCAGCCACGTGGCGGATTGGATCTTTTCCCGGATGTAGCGGCGGCTCCCCTCGGAGTTCGAGCTGCCGCTGAGGCCCGCCATGACCTCCCGGTAGAAATTGGAGATCCGGAGCCGTGGCAGGCCGTCGTCGTTCAGGACGATCTTGTATTCATCCCCCGCCTTGAAGACGAACACGTCCGGGATGACGGGCTGGGCCTTTTCCTCATTGTAGAGGGCGCCCGGCTTGGGATTCATGTTCATGATGACCAGGATCGCCGCCTCCACGTCCTCGGCGGAGGCCTTCAGTTTCCGGCAGATCTGGCTGTAATTCTTGATTTCCAGTTCCTTCAGGTGATCCCGGATGATCGCCTGCACCAGGGGCCCGGCCCGGAGAACCCTGGCCTGGATGAGAAGGCACTCCTTCAGGTCGCGGGCTGCAACGCCGGGGGGATCGAAGTCATGAACCTTGCGGAGAACGCCCTCGACAAAGGACGACTGCGTCCCCGACTGGGCGGCGATTTCCTCCACCGTCGCGACCAGGTAGCCGTTCGTATCGAGGTTTCCTACGATCTGCTCCGCCACCGCCATCTCGCTTTCGTTCATTCGCGAAAGCTTGACCTGCCACATGAGGTGATCCGTCAACGACGCCTGGGCGGTCAGGAAATTGTCCCAGGCGGGCCCTTCCTCACCGGAGCGGTCGTAGGTGACCCCGACGGATCCGTAGTCCTCGAGGTAATTGTCCCAGTCAAACTCGGTCTTGCCGTCTCCCTCCCCGGTGAGCTCCTCCGTGTGGTCCGCCAGCTTGATCTCTTCCCCTTCAACCGTCTTCAGATCATCCGCTTCGGCCGGGGTTTCCGGTACGCTGTACTCTTCTCCGGTCAGCTCCTCCAGGAGGGGATTTTCCTGCATCTCCTGGTTGATCGCATCCACAAGCTCCAGGCGTGACACCTGCAGCAGCTTGATGGCCTGCTGAAGCTGGGGTGTCATGACCAGCTGCTGGGTCAACTTCAGGTTTTGTTTCAGTTCCAGAGCCATATCGATTGCCTGCAGCCTGCGAAACGGACGAAAGCGACGTCTGCCCGGCAGACCGCCTGTTACAGGCTGAACCCTTCCCCGAGGTAAATCTTCCGGGCGATCTCGCAGGAAGCGATGGTGTCGGGGTTCCCTTCCACCAGAACCATCCCTTCATTTACAATGTAAGCCCGATCGCAGACGGAAAGTGTCTCCCGGACATTGTGATCGGAAATGACCACCCCGATCCCTTTTGCTTTTAACTGGCCGATGATCTTCTGGATATCCGCAACGGCGAGAGGATCGATTCCCGCGAATGGCTCGTCCAGAAGGATATACTTCGGAGATGTAACCAGGGCTCTCGTGATCTCAACCCGCCGCCGCTCGCCTCCGGAGAGGGAATAGGCCCGGTTGGACCGAAGCGGCGTCAGGTCCAGTTCGTCCAGAAGATCCCGAAGCCGCTCCTCCCGTTCCCCCTGCTCCATCTCCAGGGTCTCCAGGATGGCCAGGATGTTCTCCTCCACCGTCAGTTTCCGGAAGACCGACGGCTCCTGGGGCAGATAGCTGATCCCCTTCCGGGCCCGGACATACATGGGTTGGCCCGTCAGTTCCTCCCCGTTGAGGAGAATCCTGCCTCCATCGGGCCGGATGAGCCCGACGACCATGTAAAACGTCGTGGTCTTCCCCGCTCCGTTCGGTCCCAGCAGCCCGACGACCTCCCCGGGGTGAATCTCCAGGTGAATGCCGTCGACGACTCGCCGGCCGCTGTAGACCTTGACGAGTCCCTCCGCCGTCAGCCGCTCCATGTCACGGCTTCTTCTTTCCCGGCTGGGATTTTTCGGATGGATAAATCGTCGCCATGACCCGTTTGGACTCCCCGGCTTCCACGAAGCCCCGCCCCTCATCCAGGAGTACGATGACCCTGTCGCCGCGGATCGTGCTGCGGCCTTCCTTCAGGACCGCGTTCCCGGTCATCTCGATCTTCTGGGCATCCTGGAAATAGACGGCGAAGTCCCCCGTGACCGTCTTCGGCCCCTGCGTGATGATGACGTGTCCCTTCGCCTCCACCCGGTCCAGGTCTCCTCCGCCCATGTCGGTTCCTTTGGAGGCCTTCGGCCCGGCCTGCTGGCCTTCCTTTTTATAGAAAAGCGATATGCTGTCGGCCCGGATGGCCTTGTCGCCCTGCACGGCCACGGCATGCCCCGAGAAAACCACCAGCTTCTTTTCATCGTAGGCATCCAGGCGGTCGGAGACGATCTGGATCGGCTCGGTGCGGCTCACCGGCACCTTTGCCTGACCCCAGGCGATGCCGGCGGCCAGGCAGACCGTAACGAGGACCGTCACGGCCATCCGGATCACGAAACTGTCAGCGTTTTTTGTCATGATTTCCCCCCGCCGCCCCCGCCGGCTTTGTTTCCGCCTCGACCCGGGAAGAGAGCTTCAGGTCCCGGCTGTCCAGCCGCAGGGTCAGCCCCACGCCCCGGATCTTCATCCGGTCGTTCTCCATGGTGACCGGAGACCGGGTGTAGATCTTCTTTTCCCCATGGACATACTGGAGGCGGTCCGTCGTGAATCGGTCCCCCCGGTCGGAAAGGATCACCACGTTGCCCGTGATGTCCATGTCCTTCAGGTCCGTCTTGAGGCGGCCCTGGTCTCCCGTCAGGTTGAACGTCTGGCCGTCGGCCAGAATCAGCCGGATCTTCACCCTGTCAAAGAGGGCGATTTTCTCCTCGCGCATGTACCGGGCGCTGTCCGCCTTTACCTCCCATTTTTCTCCGGAGCTTCCCACGTCGGTGTACGTGACGTTCTGGACCTGAAGGTCCACGTTCTCCGCCATGATCTGCAGGGCCTGCTTCGGAACCGTCTCGCGGTTCTTGATGAACCACCAGGCCCCGGCTGCGGCGAGAACCAGGAAAGCTCCCGAAAAAAGGAGCACCCTCTTCTTCCATTTTGACGTGAACAGTCCCTTCAGCATCCTACACGGTCGGTTCACAACCCGAACAGGAGGTGGATATGGGGCGGCAATACCTGGCAAATTTTATATCACCGAAAGGCAGGCCCTGTAAAGCCGAAACAAATACCGTTACATATCCACCAGTTGAATAAATTCATATCGTCGGGCGATCTCGTCCCAGAACCCGCGTCCACGGAGGATCAACTCGCACACCTCCCGCACGGCCCCCCGGCCTCCCGGCCGGCCGGACACGAAATCGACGGAGCGACGGACCACATCCTCCGCACTTGCCGGGGCTGCGGAGAATCCAACACGCCTCTGCAGGGGGATGTCGACCACGTCGTCCCCCATGAAGGCCACCTGGTCGGCCGTGAGGGCCCGCCGCTCAAGAATTCCCTCGAACGCGGCGACCTTGTCCCAGATCTGCTGGTGCACTTCTTCTACGCCCAGGTCCCGGGCCCGATGCTCAACGACGGCCGATCGGCGACCCGTCAGGAAGACGACGTCTATGCCGTACCGCTGGAGGAGCTTGATGCCGTGTCCGTCCCGGACGTCGAAGTGCTTGATCTCGCGGCCGTTATCGTCCATGATGATCCGGCCGTCCGTCAGCACGCCGTCGACGTCCAGGATCAGGAGTTTTACCTTCTCCAGCTTTTCCTTCCAGGGCATATCCTGTAGCTTATCCATTTGCGGTATCCATGCTCCTTTTCACGATTCGATCGATCTCCCTGAGAACCGTAAGCAGGGATCGCAGGTCTTTCAGCGCCAGTGAATTCGGCCCGTCGCACAGTGCCCGGTCCGGATCGGGATGCACCTCCATGAAGATGCCGTCCAAGCCGGCTCCGACGGCGGCACGTGCCAGGAAGGGAACCATCTCCCGCTGCCCTCCCGAGGCGGTTCCCAGCCCTCCCGGGAGCTGGACGCTGTGCGTGGCGTCAAAGATCACGGGATATCCCAGGGAGCGAATCACCGGCAGGGAGCGGAAATCCGCCACCAGGTTGTTGTACCCGAAACTGGCCCCCCGCTCCGTTACGAGGATCCGGCTGTTTCCAGCCGCCTTCACCTTCTCCACGATGTTGGCCACGTCCCACGGCGCCAGGAACTGCCCCTTCTTGATGTTCACCACCCGCGCCTTCCTGGCGATTTCCATGACGAAATCCGTTTGCCGGCAGAGGAAGGCCGGGATCTGCACCACGTCCAGCGCGGCCGCCGCCGGGTCGATCTCCTCGAACCGGTGGACATCGGACAGGACGGGGCACCCGACATCCCTGCGGACTTCCCCCAGAATGCGAAGGCCTTCCGACAGGCCCGGTCCGCGGAAAGAAGCGCGGGCGCTCCGGTTCGCCTTGTCATAGGAGGCCTTGAAGATGAACGGGATGCCCAGTTCATCCGTCAGATCCCGGAGGTACCGGGCGATGTCCTTCGTCCTCCCCTCTTCTTCGATGACGCAGGGACCGGCAATCAGGACGAAAGGCGCCCCGCCGCCGAACCGGATTCCACTCACATCCACAGGCTTCATGCCGCTATTTCTCCATTATGCGTCCGGTACCTGCCCCGGATGAAGCTCCCGGTTCAGCGGATCCGCTATCCCTGCTTTTTTTCCAGCAGGCGAATGCGAATCTCCCGGGCCTTTCGGGCCGCCTGACCGAGCTCCGGGTTGAGTTCCCAGGCCCTCTGGTAAGCCTTCAGGGCCTCTTCCAGGTTCCCCTTCCGTTCATGAACCGCTCCCAGGCCCATCCAGGCCCCGACTTCCCCGGGATCCTGCCGGACAGCATTCCGGTATGCATCGGCGGCGCCGCCCATGTCTCCCTTCAGGTACAGGGCATCGCCGAGACCAGCATGGGATCGGCCCTTCCCTGGAAACCGGCGGATCATTTCCCGGTAGATTTTGGCCGCCTGATCGTAGCGCTTTTCCCGGAGATGGACGGCGGCCACCCTGGCCAGGACATCCCTGGAAGCTCCGGAGGCAGCCGCCTTGCCGTATGCAGCCTCGGCTTCCTTGTTTTTTCCCAGCTGCTGATAGGCGGCGGCCATCGCCAGCCGCATTTCGGGATCCTGAACTCCGCTGCGGACGGCCTTTTCGTAATGCTCCACGGCCTTGCCGTACTGTTTCATCTCCGCGTACGCGGTCGCCGCGGACGCATGCAGCGGCCCCTTCCGGGTGCTTTCCTTCAGGGCCGTCTCAAAATAGGATGCAGCCTCCCGGTACCGCTTTTCACGGAGGGCCAGATCTCCGAGCCTGGAGGCCGCACCGGAGTCCCCCGGACGGACTTTCAGGACCTTCCTCCAGGTATCGGCGGCCTCCCGGACCTGATTCGCCTTCTCGTAAGCCAGGGCCATGTTGGAAAGAACAACGGCGTTTTTCGGATCCAGGGCGAGGGCTTTCCGATAGCTTTCGATCTCCTCCTTCCCCCGCCCCTTGCCGCCATAAGCCAGCCCCAGGTTCGCCCAGGCGGCGGCACTCTTCGGGTTCTGCTTCAGGTAGGCCCTGTACCAGTAGATGGCTTCATCGTGGTCGCCGGCCTTCAGCTTGGTCAGGGCCAGTGCCAGAATGGCATCCCGGTCCGCAGGCGCCCCGGTCAGAACCCGGCGGTACTGCTCACCCGCCTTCCCCGACTTCTTCATCCGGTCATAGACTTCCCCCAGGCGAAACCGGACGGACGTGTTGTTCGGATCCAGCTGGAGCGCCGATTCATAATGCTTCGCCGCTTCTTCGAATTTTTCCTGCATCTGGAAGGCAAGGGCAAGGGCCGCATGGGCGGGGGCGCTTTTCGGGTTTGCCGCAACGGCCCGTGTGCAAAGGTTTACGACCCGGTCGTAGGCGCTGCGGGACAGGTAGATCTTAACCAGGGCCGTCAGGGCCGCTTCATCGGCGGGCTTTGCCTTCAGGATCTCCTCGTAGGCCGCCGCGGCTTCATCGACCCGGCCTGCCTTCTCCTGCTCCGTGGCCAGCTCGTGCCGCACCTCCGTATCGGACGGAGTCAGGGCCAGGGCCTGTTGCAGGAAACGGATCTTCTCCTTCCTGTCCCCGGCCGCCCGGGCATACCGCAGGAAATCCTGCGCCGTCAGGGAGGCCCGGATGTAGAATACGGCCGCTTCCCGCCCGTTGTACAGCACGGAAACCCTCGCCGTTTCGCCGGATCCGGCCCTTCCCGGCTCGACGCGCTCCCCCGTCCGCCGGTCCACGAAGGAAAGGCCCTTGAACAGGACGCCCAGGGCCGTTTTTTCCTCGAATCCTTCGATCCGGGCATCGATGCCGCTTCCCGACAGGGAATCGCTGGCGACCCCCCGGAGGATAAACTCGTCCCGATAGGTGACCTCCAGGGCGTCACCGGGTCGGATCGTGAAGAAAGAACCGTTCTTTTCTCCCTCCAGGCCGTACACCCTGGGCGGTTGTCCCAGCAGGTAGAAGGAAAAAACACCTCCGAGCCGTTCGAGGGGCGATGCCACGCCGGTCCGGGAGAGAGCCAGGGAAAGTCCTCCGGCGGCCAGGATGCCAAGAACCAGAATTCCCGCCGCGATCAGGGCAATCCGCCGCCCCGAGAGGGGTGACCGGCTCCCTTGCTCTCTGGCCCTCATTTTCATCGGTCATTTCCCCCGCGGGTGAAACCGGCTGTGCACATCCTTGAGGCGTTCCCGGGTGACGTGCGTGTATATCTGCGTCGTCGATATGTCCGCATGCCCCAGCATGAGCTGTACGGAACGGAGATCCGCTCCTCCCTCCAGGAGGTGGGTGGCGAAGGAATGGCGGAACGTATGGGGATAAACCTTTTTCCGGATCCCCGCCCGCTCGGCGTAGCGCCTGACCAGCTTCCACAGCCCCTGGCGGGAAAGCCCCTTCCCCTGGCGGTTCAGGAAAAGCACGTCCGTATCGCCGCCCTTCAGCAGGCCCGGACGGACCTCTTCCACATAATGCCTCAGAACGGACAGGGCGACGCGCCCGACCGGCACGACCCGTTCCTTCCCTCCCTTACCGAATGTCACCAGGTACCCCACGTGCCAGTTGATGCTGCCCAGCGTCAGGGACGCCAGTTCGGAAACCCGGAGCCCCGAAGCGTACATCATCTCCAGTATGGCGGTGTCCCGGACGGCCTCCGGCCTGTCCAGGCCCGGCTGCCGCAGAAGATGCTCCATCTCCTGCCGGGACACCGTATCGGGGAGGTGCATCCATACCTTCCCCTGGTGGATGTCCGCCAGGGGGTTTTCCTCCCGCATCCCTTCCCGCAGAAGAAAGCGGTAGAAGCCCCGGAGCGCGGCCAGAGCCCGGTTGGCGGAACGGGCCCTCAATCCCTCCTCCCGCAGACGGGTGAGAAAGGAGAGCATGTCGTCCGTCGTAACATCCGCCCACCCGTCCCTGCCCAAGGATCGCAGGAACGCGACGTGGCGGTTCAGGTCGCGGCTGTATGCGTCGAGGGTGTGAAGGGAAGCCCCCTTCTCGACCGACAGGTATGTCATGTACCGGTCCACCCAGTTTTCCATGGCCCCCCTTCTAACGGAATTGCCCGGGGGACGCAAAAGCTTTTTTGGACCGAAATGCCTCATTTCTGAATGCCTTAAACAGGTTGACAGCAATGGGAGGCCTGTGGTAATCAGCCATGTCTCATCAGTTTGGACCCTATTTCCGCAGGTTTTCGGATCCCTGTCCGCGGAAACGGAAAAACACTCCCAAGGAGAACACTGTGACCCTGCGCGAGGTTAAAGAAATCCTGGATGCCGAAGTGCTTGTGGGACAGGAACAGTTGGACAAGGACGTCAGGACGGCCTTCGGAGCGGACCTGATGAGCGACGTCCTGGCCTTTGCCAAGGCCGGGAGCCTCCTCCTGACGGGCCTGACGAATCCACAGGTGGTCAGGACTTCCGACGTGCTGGACATCGCCGCCATCATCCTCGTTCGAGGGAAAAAGCCGTCGCCGGAGACCCTGACGCTGGCCGAGGAACTGAAAATTCCCATCCTGACGACCCAATACATCCTCTTTGAAACGGCGGGCCGCCTGTATCAGAGGGGAATCGTCGGATGCATGGAAAGGGTTGACGAAGAACGTGTTCGCCCATGATGCAAGTCTGTACGAAAACCGGTTTCCCGTTGAGGGAGGCAATTTCGACAAGGCCGGCCAGGTATCGAGCCAGATCAAGGCCATCCTGAAGAGGATGAAGCTCTCCAGCGAGATCATCCGCCGGGTCGCGTTGGTATCCTACGAATCGGAAATCAATATCGTTTCGTACGCACGAAAAGGATCTATCCATATCCAGGTAAAGCCGGATTATGTGCTGATCGAAGCCATCGATGAAGGGGACGGGATCCCGGACATCGAGCTGGCCATGCAGCAGGGATGGTCGACGGCCAGCCAGCGGATCCGGGAGATGGGATTCGGCGCCGGCATGGGCCTCTGCAACATCAAGAACTTCTCCGACTTCTTCAGAATCTCCTCCGATGTGGGGAAAGGCACCCATCTGAAGATGGTGATCAAGATCGACAAAGTCTTCGATGGAATATAAAGAAGGGTGGAATATCGTGGACTTGGCAACCATCGTAAAGGCGTTGGGCCTGAAAATACGCAGCGGAGCCGATCTGCTGGACAGGAAAGTGACGGGGGGATTCACGGGGGATTTGCTGAGCGACGTCATGGCCCACAGCAGTGAAGGAGATCTATGGATCACCCGCCAGATCCACCAGAACATCATCGCTGTCGCCAGCCTCAAGGATCACGCCGGCATTGTTCTGGTACAGGGAAACGAACCGGCCGCAGACACCCTAGAGAAGGCCGCAAAGGAAAATGTGCCGATTCTGGTGTCGGATCTGTCGGGTTTCGAAACGGCCGGCAAGATTTATGAAATTCTGAAAGTACGGGGAGGATGATCCCCACCCGGGCCATGGATTTCTCCATGGTCTTTTTTTTTGCCGGAAGGTCGGGGATCCGGTCATGCTGAAGGTTTTCCGCTGCGATCTGCACGTTCACACCTGCCTGTCACCGTGCGCGGAGCTGGACATGTACCCCCGAAAGCTGGTCGAGCGCTGCCTGGCCGTCGGGCTGGACGCGGTGGCCATCTGCGATCACAACGCCTCGGAAAACATCGCCTGGGTCCGGCGGTGCGCCGCGGGAACCCGGCTCACCGTGCTGGCGGGCATGGAGATCGCAAGCCGGGAGGAAGTGCATCTCCTGGCCCTCTTTGATATCGTGGAGGATCTTCTCCCTCTCCAGGAGTGGATCGACCGCCACCTGCCCGGCCGGAACGACGAGCGGCTCTTCGGATGCCAGGCCATCGTCAACGACCGGGACGAGGTGGAAGGGTTCTGTGATCGCCTGCTCATCGGGGCCACGGAGCTTCCGCTCCAGGCCATCGTAGAGCGAATCCATGAGCTGGGGGGGCTGGCCGTGGCCTCCCACATCGACCGGGAAAGTTTCAGCATCCTGAGCCAACTCGGATTCATCGTGCCGGGGCCCCCCTTCGACGCGCTGGAACTGTCGCCGGAAACGGGGATCCGGGGAGGGCGAATCCGATATCCGGAACTGGAGCAATTCTCCTTCATCACGTCCTCGGATGCCCATCATATCCGGGACATCGGGAGGGCCTGGACAGACGTGAGGATGCACGCCGTAACGGTGAAGGAACTATCGATGGCCTTCCAGAAACGACAAGGACGGACCATCGAGGAATAGCCCGGATGCTGGAGCTCTCCCTGCATGTGCTTGACATTGCTGAAAATTCAACCCGGGCGGAGGCAAAGCACATTTACATCACCATCCGGGAGAACCCGGAGCGGGACCGCCTGACGCTGGAGATCCGGGATGACGGGGTCGGAATGACGGAAGAGGCTCTCCAAAACGTCCTGGATCCGTTCTATACGACCAAGAAAGTCCGCCGGGTCGGCCTGGGGCTTCCCATGCTGGCGGAGGCCGCGGGAAAGACCGGTGGCGGATTGACCCTGGAGTCGAAACCCGGTGAGGGTACGAGAGTCCGGGTGACATTCGGGCTCGCACACATTGACCGCCAGCCTTTGGGCGACATTGCCGGAACCCTGGTGACCATTCTCACGGGTCACCCCGATATCGAACTTGTGTACCGCCACGAGCGGAACGGCCGGAATTTTATCCTGGATACCCGGGAGATCCGGGAGGAAGTCGGGGACATCCCCCTCAACCATCCGGAGATCCTGGCCTGGATTCGCAGTCAGGTGGTGGAAGGTTTAACGGAAATCGAAGCAGGGGCGTGACCCTGTTGACGGGAAGGAGGATAACACATTCATGAAACTTGGTAACGAAGAGCTGTTGAAGGAGTTTTCCCAGGAACAGATCGCGAAGCTCGATGCGATCGTCGACAAGTACAGGGGCAAACCGGGGGGATTGATACCTGTCCTGGAAGAGGCCCAGATGGTCCTGGAGTACCTGCCCATCGGGATCCAGAAGCGGATCGCCGAAGGCCTGGGCCTGCCGCTAAGCCGCGTGTACGGCGTCGTGACATTCTACTCCTTCTTCACCATGACGCCCAAGGGGCGGCACACAGTTCGGGTCTGCCTCGGC
This sequence comes from uncultured Syntrophaceae bacterium, assembly GCA_964641935.1. Classification (GTDB taxonomy): domain Bacteria; phylum Desulfobacterota; class Syntrophia; order Syntrophales; family PHBD01; genus PHBD01. Next base: position 1,079 of record CAZXMK010000015.1, on the reverse strand, counting down.
ACCGCCTGTTACGTCCGCGGAGGGAAAGCCATCGCGGAAAACATCGAGAAGGTCCTGGGTGTCAAGGAGGGTGAGACGACCCCCGACCGCCGATTCACCTACGAGTCCGTCCGCTGTCTTGGCGCCTGCGGCCTCGGACCGGTGGTCGTGGTGGACGAGGAAGTCCACGGGCGCGTGAAGCCCGCCAAGGTGAAAGAACTGCTCAACCAGTATCAATAAACAAGATTCTTGCGAATGCGAGGTACGGCACAATGGCAAAGCTGAAAATCGAGGATCTCAAGAAGATCAAGGAGCGCGTCCACGCCGAGACGGCCCTCCGGGACGGAGAGCGCCGGGCGAAGATCACCGTGCACATGGGAACCTGCGGCATCGCATCGGGGGCGCGGGACGTCATGGACGCCCTGATGAAGTCCATCGAGGAAGCGGGGGTTACCGACGTGATCGTGACCACCTCGGGCTGCATGGGTCTCTGCAGCCGCGAGCCCCTGGTGACGGTGGAGCTGATCGGCCAGGAACCGATCAAATACGAGTATATGAACGGCAACAAAATGCGGCAGGTATTCAAGAAACACGTCCTGGAGGGAGAGATCCAGACACCCTTCGTGCTGGCCCGGGGCGCGGAAATCGTGAAATAGCGGGATGGAATCTCTGACGTGAAGGAGGATGGAAACCCAATGAAAGTATTTCGTTCACATTTGCTGCTCTGCGGAGGAACAGGCTGCCATGCCTCGGGAAGCCTTGCCGTCAAGAAGGCCCTGGTGGCCGAATTGATGAAGCGCAATCTGGCCGAGGAGATCAAGGTGGTGGAGACGGGCTGCAACGGATTCTGCGCCCAGGGCCCCATCATGGTGGTCTACCCCGAGGGTGTTATCTATATGATGATCAAACCGGAGGACGTGCCGGAACTGGTGGAAGAGCACATGGTGAAGGGGCGCATTCTGGAGCGCCTGCTGTACCGGGAGCCGACCACGGAAGCGGTCATCCCGACCATGCAGGAGATCCCCTTTTTCGCCCTGCAGGAGCTGCGGGTCCTCCGTAACCGGGGCCTCATCGATCCGGAGCGGATCGATGAGTACATC
>CAZXMK010000014.1:13558-24279 GCA_964641935.1 uncultured Syntrophaceae bacterium | reverse complement strand
CGGAACCAGTCCATGGCCGTCTACGACATCGACTACACGAACAACCTGAACGTTCTGACCCGGATCGACAACATGATCTCGATCAACAACTGCGTTGCCGTCGATCTCCTGGGCCAGATCTCCACGGGCTTCTACGAGAAGCGTCCCATTTCATCCACGGGCGGCTTCTTCCAGTTCCATATTTTCTGCGCCCAGTCCCGAGGTGGCCGCGGCGTGGCGGCCATGACGTCCCGAAGCAAGCACGGCACCGCCCGCATCGTTCCGTTCCTGCCGGAGGGCTCGACGGTGGACGTGCCGGCCCAGTTCGCCAACTATGTCTGCACCGAGTTCGGCATGGTGAATCTCCGCGGCCTGAGCGGTTACGAGCGTGCGGCGGCGCTGATATCCATCGCCCATCCGGACGACCGGGAGTGGCTGGAGAAGGAAGCCCACGAGCATGGCCTCCTGCCGCCAAAGTTCCCCGTCTCCATGCTGCCGGCGGAGGGCGGAGGACGCCGTTACCCGACCTACGAGGAGCGCCGCAATTACAAAATCCCCATGGGAAGCTCCGTCTGGGGCTACGATTGGGATCAGGGATATCAGAGCGGAAAATAACCAAACCTTGATTACGTGCACGGGGAATCCGGCGGAAGACCGGATTCTCCGCGCGCGCGTTCAAAAGGAGGCCGGAACGCCATGGAAAAAAAGAATTCCGTGGAAATCGAGCGGGAGAACAATCTCGGCCAGGCCATGCGGCGTCGGGAAAAACTCTCGAAAATCCGGCTGTGGGCCTACATCTTCTGGATCATCGGCCTCTTCCTCATTCTGGCCAGGTACATGAAGATCTTCCCTGATTGAGACGGAAGACATCATGACGGTCCCCGAGTGGGGAAGACAAACCCGGGGAGGGAACGCCCATGGATGAACGCATCATGAAACCGGCTGATTTGAGCCGGGAAGACCTGGCGAAGTTTGTCGTAGACATGATCTACAGGACCGTTTTTCACCACGTTCTCTGGTTCACCGAAGTAGAGCACCAGATCGGCATGCAGAAGGCCCTGAAGGTCCTGAAGGTCGCCCGGGAAAACAGTTACAAGATCCAGATGGACCGGCTGTCAAAGGTTCTCGGCTTCGAAATGAAGGACGGGGTACCGAAGGTGCTGATGGACATGCCCAGGGAAGAACTGATCAAACTCACGGGTACCCTGGGAGCCAACTGGCTGGCCAACGACGGCGTGTGGTTCCAGGCCGTGGAAGGCGCTTACGACATGTTCGAGGCGAAGCGCTGCAACGATTCGTGCTGGACCCGTTTCGCCCCCTTTGAAGCCTGGGCAATCAAGGAATTCCTCCAGTTGCCCAGGCAGGCAGGCTTGCAGGGACTGAGGCGGGCCCTGTCTTTCCGTCTCTATGGCAGCGTCAACATACAGTCCATCCATGATGACGGACCCAACAGCATCGTTTTCCAGATGAACGACTGCCGTGTCCAATCGGCGAGAAATCGTCGCGGGCTGGAAGATTATCCTTGTAAATCGGCAGGTCTTGTGGAATACAGGGAATTCGCTGAGGCTATCGACGACCGGATCCGCACGGAGTGCGTCGGCTGCCCTCCGGATGAACATCCGAAGGAGTGGTTTTGCGCTTGGCGTTTCACTCTACCCCCAGATGCATAAAGTTACTCGAGCAGGAGAAGGGAGGCGCCCCGGCACCCCTCTTCAAAACCACAACCAAAACCAGTGTACGTGCAGCTCTACTAGAGGCAGACAGATTGTTTTGGCAATTTGAAGGCTTTTCTGCGGGCGTCACAACTGGTTTAATTTTTTCTAACACTTCAATAAAAGGGAGGTAAGAGTTATGGCGTTAGATTTCACATTCACCGAAGAACAAAGGATGCTGGAGGATCAGGTTTACCGCTGGGCCACGACCTGGCTGGAGCCGCAGATGGAGCACATGTACGAGGTGGACGAGATGCCCCCCACGATCTTCAAGGAGCTGGGCAACCTCGGCGTGAACGGAATCGTCTTCCCGGAAAAGTACGGCGGAGCAGCCCTCGGCTACGTGGAAACCCTGCTTGTCTATGAGACCATCGCCCGCGTTTCGAACGCCCTCTCCATGACGGTCGGCACCAGCCAGACGCTGTGCTTCGACAACTTCCGCCGGAACGCCTCGGAAGCGCAGCGGGAATATGTCCTCCCCAAAGCCTGCACGGGTGAGTGGATCGGGTGCCTCGGCATCACCGAGCCCAACGCCGGCTCCGACGCCATGTCCATGGCCACCAAGGCCGAGAAGAAGGGCGACAAATACATCATCAACGGCTCCAAGATCTTCATCACCAACGGCCCCGTCGACAAGGTCAAGGGCAGCAAGGTCGAGAAGATCAAGAAGTGGGGCAAGAGGACCTCCCCCACGGCCCTGATCACCTTCGAGGATATGGAACTGCCTGAGTCAAACCTGATCGGCGGCCTGAACAAGGGTGTCGCGATCCTCACGAGCGGCCTCTGCACCGAGCGCATCACGCTGTCGGGCTGCACCCTGGGCGGCCAGAGGACCTGCCTGGAACTCAGCCTGAAGTACGCGAAGGAAAGAGTGCAGTTCGGCAAGCCCATCGCCTCCTTCCAGACGATCCAGGAGAAGCTGGCGAACATGTACTGTGGCTACAAAGCCGGCAAGTGGCTGGCCTACAGCGCAGCGGCATACTGCGACACGCTGGAGAACAAGTCCGGCGGCAAGGGAACGGACCTCGACCGGATGGCCGCGGCCTCCCTGCTGTACACGGGCGAGATGGGAACCAAGATCGGTCTCGACGCAATCCAGATCCACGGCGGCTACGGCTACTGCACCGAGTACGCCATTTCCCGTCACTTCCTGGATCAGAAACTGTGGGAGATCGGCGCCGGCACATCGGAAATCCGCCGCATGATCATCGCCCGCGAACTGATGCGCGACGATTTCAAGAGCGGTCTGTAATCGCAACATCCCGGCATCTGCCGGCTTAAAGACAAAAGGCCATGGCGAAAGCCATGGCCTTCTTTTTTCCACTCTTTCCTTGACCGTCCGGACTCCGTGTGTTAGACGAATCTAAATTTTATTAACGAATCTGACTCCTTACCTGAGTGGATGATGCAGACAAAGAGCCTCCCGATAACCCGCTGGCGCCTCTCCGAAGTGGATTCCGCCATTCAGGAAAAACTGTCTTCGGAATTCGGTCTCTCTCCCATCGTTTCCCAGATCCTCACCAGCAGGGACATCCTGGAGATCGACGACGCAAGGCGTTTTCTCTCCCCTTCCCTGACGGACCTTCACAACCCCTACCTGATGAAGGACATGAGAAAGGGAGTCAACCGCCTGGTCAAGGCGATTCGCAATCGCGAGAGCATCGTAATTTACGGCGACTATGACGCCGACGGGATCACCTCCGTGGTGATTCTTCTGAAATTCCTCCGCCGCATCGATCCTTCCGTTTCCTATCATATCCCCGACCGGATCGGGGAGGGGTACAGCCTCAACCGGACCGCCATCGACCGGTTCAAAACGAAGGGAATCAGCCTGATCGTGACGGTCGACTGCGGCATTTCCGATGCCGATGAAGTCGCCTATGCGAAAGGCCTGGGGATCGACACGATCATCCTGGACCACCACGAGGTCCCCCCCAGCCTTCCCAATGCCGCCGCCGTCATCAATCCCCACCGCACGGACTGCCCCTTTCCCTTCAAGGACATGGCCGCAGTGGGGATCGCCTTCAATTTCCTCATCGCCCTCCGGGGGGTCCTGCGGGAGGAAGGTTTCTGGAACAGCCGCACCTATCCCAACCTCCGGCAATATCTGGACCTGGTGGCGCTCGGAACGATCGGCGACATATCTCCCCTGATCGACGAGAATCGCATCCTCGCCAAAATCGGCCTCGAACTGATCACGGAGGGGCGGTCCGCCGGCATCCGGGCGCTGAAGGAGGTATGCGGTATCGACAGCCAGGTGATCGACTCTACGAAGGCCTCCTACAACCTGATTCCCCGCATCAACGCCGCCGGCCGCATCGCATCCCCCCGGGACGCAGTGGATCTGCTGATGACGGAAGACATGGAGAAGGCACTCAACCTGGCCCGGCAGCTGGATGTCTACAATCGGCGGCGGCAGGACATCGAACGGGAAATCCTGGGCGAAATCCTCAAGGAAATCGAAGACACCATGGATCCGAAGAATTCCCGGTCCCTGGTGTTCGCCTCGTCCCGCTGGCATCCCGGCGTCATCGGGATCGTGGCCTCCCGGCTGGTCGATCGCTACTATCGGCCCGCCATCCTGATCAGCCTCAAGGACGGGATCGGCAAGGGATCGGGCCGCAGCATCGCCGATTTCGATATCTACCGCGGTCTCCAGCGCTGCGATTCCCTGCTTCTTTCCTACGGCGGCCACCGCTTCGCCGCGGGCATCTCCATCCGGGAAGAGCATATCCCCGATTTCCGAAACCTCCTTGAATCGGTGATTCAGGAAGAGACCCGGGCCTCCGACATGGTGTCCCAGACGGTCATCGACGCGGAATGCCGCCTCCAGGACATCACGCACAGCCTCCTCTCCCAGATCGAAACGCTGGCTCCCTACGGCGCCTGCAATCCCGAACCCATCCTCTGCGTGCGCAACGTCAACGTCATATCCCCGTCTGTCGTCGGCAACAACCATTTGCGGATGCGGATCAGCAGCAGCGGGACAAACTGCAACTCCATCTGGTTCAGCAAAGGGCATTACCTGCAGACCATCACCGGGCTTCCCGTGGACATCGCCTTCACCCCCCAGATCAACACCTGGGGCGGCATCTCGGACATCCAGCTCAAGATGCACGATGTGGCGATCTCGTCGTCGAACTGACTTCCACCCCCGGAACACAAACAAAGGCAGGCCCGCGGGCCTGCCTTTTTCGTTCGGTCACCGATTCTCTCTGCGCTGTTACTTCCCGCCGGTTGAAGCCGCCGGTGCCGGCGTCGCTTCCCCGGAAGCCTTCGGGGCTGGCGTACCGGCCGCCGGAGCCGCCCCGGACGGCGCGACGGCGGATACGTCGCTCACCTCAACCGCGTAGGTGTTGTCGCTCCTGTACAAAATGGGGTTGGCATTGTAGTTTTTCGTGGGATCCATATCCAGGGCAAGCCGCAGGATGCCGCCGGCTGGAATGGATGTCGCCCGGACGCGCCTGATCATCTGTCCCTGCACTTTCATTTCCAGCCATTCCTTCCGGATGGACGTCGTGTTGGTGATGTCCAGAATGATCTTGGGTTCTTTCCCCTCGACGTAGTAAATCGCCGGCATGTAGAAACGGTTGAACTCCACCAGGACCGATTCCTTTCCTTCCGCCGTGACCTTGAAGCGGATAGACTTAACCTCGACATCCACCGCATCGCCGCCTGTTTTCGGCTTTGTGCCCGCTGTGGAGGCGGCTTCCCCCTCTTTGCCCGGGAAGAGTCGCGGGGCGTAAACGTACCCCAGGGCGTACCGCTCGGAGCGCCTCGTTTCGTTCGGCTTGAATACGGCGTACCAGTCGTTCTCCAGGAAGTCCGCCCGCACCACCTGTCCGGCCTGAAGCTGCCCTTTGAGACCCGAATTGAGGGTCCGCTTGGCCCGGATGTTTGTCTTGGCATGAACGTACAGGATAGTACCCCACTTCGCCGGGGCCGCGAGAACTCCGTCCACGGCAATAAACGCGGGAACGACCAGCAGGAACGACAGGATGGCAAGTATCTTTCTGATCATGGCGACCTCCTTTGCGGTGCTTCCAGCCATAGCATATCTACCGGTCCTTTTCCATCCTGTCGCATTACCGGAAATCGTACAGCCGACGATCTTCACTCCGCTTCTACCAAAACACCCGTTTGCTGACGCCGAAACTTTCTTCCAATCCCATTTTCCAGACACCGTCCTCTTTCACAACCCTCAGGACGACCTCCCTGTCCGAGTCTCTGTGAAGGACAATGATTTCAGCATTTTCAGCGCCTGCCCTGCCCATCTTCCACCGGCTGCTCCCGCTGCGGCGGCCGCCGCAGTCGCCGTGGTAACCACAGGAGCGGCGGAGGCAACCGCCACGGCCGTCTGCCCCGACGCCAGTTTTACGGATCCAGGCGCCGTGGTGACAACCGCGGACCCGGACAGACAGGTCACGGTGGTCGTCGGCACTCCTCCGACACCGATCACAACCGCAAAATCAATCACCGTCCCAGTCAACCCGGCAACGGCGGTCGGGCTCTCCAGGTCGAAGGTATTCCTGCCCCCGATGAAGCGCTTCACATTGACCGCAATTTTGCCGGATTCGACATAGATCTTCGCCGACCGGATTCCCCCCCGGAGAACGAATTTCTTGATGACGACGCGGCTGTTCCGGTCGATGGTGATTACCGTTTCATCTTCCAGCATCGCCTTGACCAGGGCATCCTTCCCCGTCCGGATGATGTCTTCTTCCCGCAGACCGGTTTGCAGATCCGGTTTGATCTTGATTCCCGCCCGCACCAATTCGGCATCGCCGCTGACAAGAACGAGCCGCCCCGCCCGTGTCGCATCAGACGCGGACACGGGAACAACAAACTGCATCAGGAAAACGATAACGACCAGACAACGAATCCAGACCCGCTTCATCCCTTCCTCCCTGTCGTCCTGTCTCGCGGACGCCTTCTCACCCGTTCTGCTGCTTCCCGTTAAAACACCTTGATGATGATCCCCGTCGTGGCCGCAATGTTCATCAGGATCTGGGCGATGTCGCGGATCTCCCGGAGCCCGGCGATTCGCACCAGCTTTTCCGGAACGACCACCACGTCTCCCTGTTTCATGGAATCGTCACGATGCGCAAACGGCGCCATCTCCCATCACTCCCTGCCGTCGCTCCACTTCAGATATCGATCACCCGCCCTGACGGCGCTTCCATCGACCTTGAGAATGAAGACGCTGTCCTCGTCGGCGTAACGGCTGTAAGCTCCGGAGAGCCGGATATCATCGCTGTAATAAAGGCGGTCCATGAACAGGTGGCTCGTCGGGCTCATCACGGCACCCGCTACGTTCACAACGCTCGGCCGTGGCGGGATGTACAGGCTGTCGCCGTTTTCCAGTTCGATGTCATACGGACCACCCTTGAGGATCCGCAGGTGTCCGAGGTGGACCGTCATGCGGCCGGTCGCTTTCAGCCGGCGGAGGGCATCGACCAGCTTCTTTTTCTGCTCCAGCTCGATCTTTCTGGACGCCGTGTCCTCGGAGGAGAGGGAAGCGGACATGCCGGTCGCACCGTCGGAGAGAATCTCTTTTTCCATTCTCCCGGCGATGTCCTCCAGGCTGCTCTGCTGCAGCGACCGCACGCTCTCCCTCCTGAAGACGGCGCCCCGCAGGTAGGCTTTGTCCGTGTATCCACCGGCCCGCTCGATGAGCGACGACAGGCGCTCGCCTTTCCGAATGGCATACTTCCCCTCGAAGAGAATCTCTCCCGAGACGGAGGCAAACTGCTCCGTGCGCCAGTTGCCGATTCTCCTGACCAGAAGCCGGTCGTAGGGATTCAGCTCCACGTCGGCTCCCGGCTTTCCTTCAAGAATGGCCCGCAGGCGGATCTTTTTGTGCTCAAGAACCCCTTTCTTTCCTTCGTCCACCGTTTGCGACGAGAGCTCGGCCTCTTCCCGGTAGGCCGACTCCAGCAGGCCGCCTCCCTTGAAAACCAGATCGCCGACCTTCATGCCCTTCGTGTAGACATGGATTCCGGGCCGGCCCACTTCCCCTTCCACATAAACGTACTGACGAGGCATCTTTTCCCAGATGGAATGGACGACAATGCGGTCCTTCGACAAAACAGCATGATTTTCCTGCGGGTCCCCGGCCATGGCCTTCCCGACGTGGAAATACAGGGTCTCGTACTCCCGGTCATTCCCGAAGCGGACGATCTCCCCCGTCTCCAGGTCCGCGTCGGGCGTCAGTCCGCCCGCACCGAGGATGGCATCCCGGACGCGCAGGTTATCCGTGACCAGGAACCGGCAGGCAGCGGAGAATCCTTTCTCCAGCTCCCCCATCTTTTCCAGGTACACGGATAGATTCAATTTTCTCATCTCCGCCGCCACCTCCCGGAGATCTTCCTTCGGATCATACCGGCTCTCCCTGTTCAGGCGCCCGGAGATCAGGAGCACGCGCTCCGCCAGCATCCTTTGATGGTCGCGTTCCAGATCCTCTCCCATTTTCCGAATACCCGCAGCCTGGACGGACCGGCTCTTCTTCCTGTCTGCAGGCTCCTGCTTTGTTCGGGGGGCACGTTCCAGGCCATCGGCGGAGAGCTCTGCCATTTCCAGGCATTCTCCCCGGACTTCTCCCTCGATCGTGGCAAACGGCCTGTCCTGGAACATCCAGCGGGAAAATACGAAAACCCGATCCTCTGGTTTCAGCTCGATGTCGGCGGCTTCGTCTTTCTCCATGAACAGGCGGCGCAGGCTGAAAGGCACCAGCATCGTGCTCCGCTCGGGCAGCTTGACCCTCTGGATCAGTGCGTAATCAAGGCTCGTTTCGTCCAGCAGGTTGTCCATGCCCCCGATGAGGTCCCGCACCCGCATGCCCGGCTTGTACTCGAACTTGCCGGGCCGGCGGACGTTTCCCGCCAAATGGACGGCGTTCCGGTCGATGTCGACAACGGAGAAGACCCTGACCAGATCCGCGTCCTGCACGTGGAAGCCCTCAGATTTCCCGAGTTCCCGGTTGTTCAGGTCGATGATGACCTGCCGCTCGTTGTTCTGCACCCTCGATACCTGGATCTGCTGCAGATAGGCGGATGGAATGATCCCCCCCGCCAGGGCAAAGACGTGCCCCAGTTCCGCCGCGTCCTTCAGCTCGTAAATCGCCGGACGTCGCACATTGCCGGCTACACCGACGATCGGCCCCACAACGGGCACGAACACCACTTCGTCCCGATGAAGGGTCATGTCGGTGGACCGGTCACCTTTCAGAAAAAGGTCGTAAAGGTCGAACGATCCTGCGATTCTGCCCTTCCGGCGGACCTGGATCCTCCGCATTGACCCGATGTCCGTCGGGCCGCCCGCCATCAGGAGGGCATCGATCACCGTCGCCAGTGAACCAACCGTATAAGCGCCGGGCCGGCGGACATCGCCCAGGACGAACACGGGGATCGTCTTCAGCGATCCCATGGAGATGTCGATACTGGCCCAGACGATCTGGTGGGCCTGCGAGATGACCTTCTTGGACATTTCCTCGAAGGTCATGCCGGCCACATAAATCGGACCGATCTGTGGCAGTGCGATTTTGCCGTCCCTGTCGACCACCAGGTCGTGCTGGCCGTTCACACGACCCCACAGGAGTATCTTCACCTCGTCCCCGGGACCGACCGCGTAATTCATCGGAACGGGGATGTCCCTGCGGTCCACCGTCACATTGACGGCGGCATCCCGAAAAAAGTCATATCCGAAGGGCTTCAGGTCCACCGATACGTCTTGGAACCGCCCGGCCGGCCGCGACCTCTCGAAGAGGCTTTTCCTTTCCGTCAGCGAAGAAGATACGGGCCTGTTCGGGCTTTGCTGCATCGGCGACGTCTTGCCGTTCCCGTCGGCGTCGGACTTCATCCCGTTCCCGAACCCGGAAAGCTGATTCTTCAACGCCTGGCATTGCTGCGGCGTGAGGCTCTTCTGACGGCAGACGGCGTCAAGCGACAGGTCCTGGGACGGCCCCGTGTTCAGGGAACCGTTCCGAAACCCGTCGGCGGAACCGTTCAGGCCCCCCGACGCAACACCCTCGGCCGGAATACGGCCTTTGAGGGTCAGGCCCTGCGCTGCCAGAGGACCCTTCTGCCGGAAGACGGCATCGAGAGGCAGGTCCTGCGCCAGAGCGGATATGGCCGCCAGCAGGAAGAGCATGCCTGTCAGGATCATGGATTCAAGGAAACGGCTTTTCATTCTCTCGCTCCTTCAAAAATTTTTCCATCCTTCCAGATTTTCCAGGACGAACACGACGGCAACGGCCATGAACAGGGAGAGAAACAGGCTCACCAGCACGATCTGCATCCGTTTCGGCTTGAACTTCCGGTCGGGCGCCCTGGGCGGATCGATGACCTTGAAGGCAAAGTTCTCTTTCGCCTCGACCGTCATGGATCGCTCGATCTGCTGGGCGATCATGTTGTAGATATTCTGCCGGATGAACGGATCGGCCGTCTTGTCGAGCTGCTCTTCGAGATACTTGCGGTTCACCAGGACGACCCGCCGCGCCTCGCTGCTCATGTGGTCGTTCAGGGCGTTCAGGAAATGCTCCACGATTCGTGCGGCCATGTCGGGATCCGGGCCGGTAACGGCAATGGTGATGGAATTTTCGTCGAGATTGTTCTTCACGGCCACCATGTCGTCGAGCCTTCGAAGGCCGTCCCAGATATCGGGGATTCCGTCGTCTTTGTGCGGCCCGCGCAACGCCGGTCCCGGCTGCAGCATGCGGACGGCTCTGTCGAGATGCGTGAGCGGGTTCAGGCTGATGCCGTCGAGCCATTCTCTCTTCCAGCGGTTCTGTTTCCAGTCCCATTCGTCCGGAAACAGCACGGGCAGCAGGTTGTTTCTCTCGATGACCTTTTCCCGCAGGATGTTCGAGTTCAGGAAATTCATGATGTCGCTGGCGCTGGCGGGGGCGCCCAGGAGCGATGCGCCGGCGAGGCCGCCGAACTGCTGAGCCAGCGTCGACAGGGTCCCGCCGGTGTCTTTCCCGGCAATGGGGGAGATGACCGCCGTCGCCTGGTAGACGTCCTTCATCAGCAG
>CAZXMK010000014.1:0-13458 GCA_964641935.1 uncultured Syntrophaceae bacterium | reverse complement strand
CCTGCACGCTGCGGCCGATGAAATCGAAGAGGCTTGCCGGATGCGCGATGTCCTGCGCCACGTCCCTTGTCCAGGGAGAAAGCGCAAAGCTGTATGACGACCTCGAATCCCGGCCGAGGAAAAGGCGAAGCGGGATCGAAACGGCAATCCCCTTGTCGTGGTATCCCCGGTTGTAATCGTCCGAGAAGACGGACGTGTCGGAAACGCTGTACCAGGCGGAAAGGACCACGCCGTGAAAACTCTTCGAAACGGTCAACCGAGTGCCGCTGTCCCCCGCCAGGAACCGCCCGGCCTTCAGGTCGATCCAGGCGTCCATCTCCGGCAGGTTCAGGCGGGCATTGATAAAACCCGTCGTGTAACAATCCTTGTAATCGTTTTCCTTGAACCGGAAGGGATTCCTCGGATCCCGTTTTCTGACCGCGCTCCCGCCCGCCCCGACGAGCAGCCGTCCCCCGAAGAGGGGCCTGGCGATCTCCGTATCGATTCCAGCATACTGGATCTCCAGGAGACCGGCGGAAAGCCGGCCGTAGTTCTCCTTCCCGCCCTTCCAGATCTGATTGACCAGCAAGCCGCTGATGCTGGGTTTTTCTCTAATATAATCAACCAGGTCCGTCCGGACGGCATTGGACGACGGCGTGACGGGAGAAGAGATGTTGTTGAGGGGGAAGGTTTCCGCCGCGACCAGCACGGAGCCCCCCGGCCAAAGCGACAGACCGGCCCACCCGCTCAGGCCGACGCGGTACTGGAAGAAATCCGAGGGATCGTTCAGGTAGGTCCTGAAGTCTGGTTTCAGCCCGTAATCGAAGATTTTCCTGTACCTCGCCTCCACCTTCAGCGGTTCCCGCACATCCGCCCGCAGCTCGGAGACCTGCATGAACTCATCAAGGTTCAACTGATGCGAAAAATACAGCCGGATGTCCTCACGGGTCGTCGAGAAGGATGTCATCGGAATGCCCTGCTGTGTCAAAAGGACGTGCACACTCCGTATTTCCGGGGGGACCGTTCGATCCACAACCCGCAGAGCCACTCCCAGGGCCTTCATGTCATGGAAGTATCTTCCGTTGGCCGCCTGCACCCACAGATCGCTCCCGGCCACCAGGACTCCGATGTCGCTGAAACCGGACCGGGAAAGGGCTTCCGTCAGCCGCTCCACGAATGGACTCGACCGCATCTCCATGCTTTCCTTCAACGGGGGATCGGCAATGGGAAGCAGCGGACGCCCGAGGTCAAACGTAACATTCAGGTTCACCCCGACCGTGTCTCCCCGCTGGTGGGTCACAACGGCCTCCAGCCAGTCCCGGGGCCGAATGCGCAGACCATGGTTGAATTTCGAAGGCACGGGCTCTCGGAAATGGACGGTATTCGCAGGATCGCGCCGGTGTTCGTGATAGGGCGTCGGATCGTACTCAACCATGCAAGAAAGCCAGTCAACAGGGGAAAACTCGACACCCCAGAAGTAGTTTGCATCGCTCCACCACCGCCTTGGATCGGTGAAAAATTCCGCCTTGAAAAAATCGCCGGACCCGACATCGGTCAGCTCCTGTCCTCCATACCGCCCGTTGGCGAAACCGAAGGTGAAATCGAAAGGATAGATCTGCTTGCTGGCGACGACATACTGGGAGCTGTAGAGCCTGGTCCCATGTGGGTCCATCAGACCGACGGCAAGAGCCGGAAGGTATTTCGTTTCGGGCAGAACCAGTATTTGACGTCCAGGGCCTTGTCCTTGTAATTGCCGTATTCCGGGCTGTCGGCAAATCCCCGGACCCCCATCACCTCCGTGATCCGCCCGTCGATTTCGAGACCCTTGAGAGGACTCACGGCGCCGTAGTAATACCGGTATGGATGCACCTGGGATGCTCCGATCCGGAAAGTTCCCTCTTTCATGAGCCGGGCCGTCGGAACCGCCATCAATCCCGTGCCGCCCCAGTTTGCTGCGCCCGTGAAGGGAGCATCCGCGCCCAGCAGCCTGGAAGGAACGAGCCACAGCAGAACCAGGAGAAGAAGCATCGCTGCGGTCTGGAGCGGCGCCCCATCCATTCTCACCGTTTCCCGCCCGCCTTCCCGCACACCTTGACGGAACGGTTCACGAACGTGTTGCTGCCCTTTGTCCGGGGCTGCTGTCCGCCGATGCCGGTGACCGCCCCTCCCGGGAGCGGCGTCACCACCGCCGATTCGCTCCACGACCGGACCATGTCTCCCGCCATTACTTCCCCCCCCTTTGCCAGCAGCACCGTACGCATGGTCCGCAGCAGGATGTACAGATCCATCGATATCGAGGCGTTTTTCATGTAGTAAAGATCGTATTCCAGCTTCGCCAGGGCGTCTTCGACCGTCGTCCCGTGGGGATAATTGATCTGGGCCCACCCGGAGATGCCCGGCCGGACGAAGTGCCGCAAAGAAAAATAGGAAATCTTCCGCTCGAATTCCTCGACATCCTCCTCCATCAGCGCCCGGGGTCTCACCAGGCACATGTCTCCCCGCAGCACGTTCCGGAGCTGGGGCAGTTCATCCAGCCGGTATTTCCGGATGCCCCCCCCCACCCGGGTGATCCGCAGATCATCCTCCCGTCCCGCATTCTCCCGCATGGATTCCGTCCCCATCCTCATGGACCGGAACTTGACCAGATCGAAGGTCACCCGGTTCAGGCCGATCCTCCGCTGGCGGTACAAAACGGGTCCGGGAGACTCCATCCGGATCGCCAGGGCAATGAGCAGCATCAGCGGCGACAGGATTATCAGCGCGGCCAGGGAAATCGCCGCACCCAGGATTCACTTCAGCCTCCGGTTGTAGACTGTCTTCCGGACTCCCGACAGGGGAACATGGGCCAGCCAGACGTCGCTCATCCCGCTGACGGGGAGCTTCTCCAGCACCCGCTCGTAAAATACCGGAACGTCCGATACGGCCACCCCCCGCATTTTCGCTTCGATCAGGGCCCGGTAGGACTCGGGACTGATGCCCCTTTTCGTGTTCACCACGATCTCGTCGAAGGCCTTTTCATCCATGAGGCTCCCGACCCGGTCCTCCCAACCCTTCTTCAGGGTCAGGGCAACCGCATAATCCGGCCTCCGTCCCAGCGCCTGCCGCAGGGTCTCCGCTGTCTCCTCGCAGCCCAGCACCGCCACCCGGAGGGCCCTGGTCACACTCATCATCAAACGCTCGAAAAACATCGACCACACCAGGGCAAGGGCGAAGACGATCATTCCCTGAACGGCCAAAACTCTCATTCCGAAAGGCCGCCCCTGAAACACGAAGCATCCTGTCGCGATCAGGACCGCCACCGTCACCTGCGCCAGGCAAAGTCGCACCGGGAACCGCGTCCTGCTGAACCGGAGATCGAGGTCGTGAAGATCAAACAGGTAGAATACCAGCAAATAAGACAGGATGGCGAACAGATCCGGCAAGCGGAACATGTCTCCCGGCGACGGGATCACACCGGACAGGACAAGCGGCGCCAGGTAGAAGGAGAGCACAACGATCAGCGTATTGCCTGCCAGCAGGAGCATCTGTCTTTTGCGAACGTCAATCTTCATGCAAGACCGATCTGGATATGCAGAGATAATCTCCGAACCGGGACAGGGAATAAGGCGTTTGAAGCATCGGGACGTTCCAGGGCCGGGACGTGTTACGGGGTCTCCGATGATGAACGGCGGTGCAACAGGGGAAAGAAGATTCTTCGGATATTCACGCAATCCTGAGAATCATGTCCGGGTTGAACCCTTAACAGGAATTCCGAAGAACTCAATACCGGTTGATCAACTGAACTATGCCTGCAGGAATTAAGTTCCGCCACAAGATGAAAGGGGTGCCTCTTTCAAGGATGCGGGATGATTTCCTGAGTGGTGCCGGGATGGGACAAACAGCCAATGAAACCAGGAAGCCGCCGGATGACGTCCGGGACGGAATGCTGGGAAACATTTTTCGAAGATTACCGGTCTGGGAAATCGGATCAGGAAAGACGTGCTTCGCTCTGAGTCGGGGAAATGGCCGCTGGGCGCGGTCGGAAACGGATCGGAGACGGGGTTTCATCCCCGAATCGTGTCGCGAGGGAGGATCAGCTCCCCGATTCTCCTTCAGCCCCGGCGGACCGGCGGCGAATGGCGATCAGCACGAAAGCCCCAAGGGAGATCGTCAGGATGGCCGCGACAATTGCCATGGCCGGGAGAGACATGGAGTTCTCCTCGATGGAGAGCGTGGTTCTGAGCAGCCTGCTGTCGTGTTCGCTTTCCGTCTCGTATCTCACCAGCACGGATACCGGGTGCCCGCCCCGGACCGATCGTTCGGCGTCAAGCCTGATCTCTTCCCGTCGTTCCTCGCCCGGTCCCATCTCCAGCATCAGCTCTGTCCGGTCTGTTGTCACGCCGCCGGGAAGGTAGATGGAAAACAGGGGCCGGATGGGTGCATCCATCCGGTTTTTCACCGTCAGCATGATTTTCGTGCCGGTATTGCCGAAGAGTGTCCGCTGCGCCGGCGGTATTTCCAACGCTGCGGAAAGTCCCGGCATCTCCGCCACGGCCGTGACACCGGATGTGACCGTCGTCTCTCGCGCTTCCTGTGCGTCCTGAATTTCCGGTTCTTCCCTGTTCACGCGAAAGGCACGGAAGGAATGGATCTGATGGGGCAGTCCGTTCTGCTCATGGTAATCCAGCCGGGTGGCCAGGATATAGCGGCCCGGCTTGAGGCCCTCCAGGCTGAACTCCACCCGCTGTCCGCGGCGCTTGCCCGCGTGAATGTCCCCGAGGGGATCCGACCGGCGGGTGTCGCCGGCCAGTGAAGACGTGATGGAAATATTGTATGCGGTTTCCGCGCCGTTGTTCGTCGCGGTGGAAACGGAAACCAGCCGTTCCGGCGACGGTGACGTCCTCACGTCCAGTTTCATGGTGGGCACGACGGCGTGCAGCATTGCCGGCACCAGGAGCAGGAACAGCAGGAAAGAAATCCCGGAGAGGCGCTGAATCATGGACCGCATGGAGATGCTCATCGTGTATCCATTATGGTCGTGGTTGCGGCAAACCTGCATCTTTGTGCATGCCGGTCGATCCCGGCCCGGCAGAAGAATCGGCCTATGTCTATGTTTTTTCGTTCCGGAAGGAAAACCGGGAGTGGCCGAGCCAGCTCACCAGCACCGTCACCGGCATGACCAGGGCGCCCGCGATTTTGGGGTCGATCCCGAACACCTCCACGAAGACGGGAAGCGACACAAGCCCCACGACGATGCTCACCAGGTACGTCGAAAAGAAGCGGACAAACTCCGGGATCATGGCCCATCCGCGGGCTTCCGTGCGGAACGTGATGAATTTGTGGAAGATATAGGCATTCAGAATGGCCAGGATGTTCGACAGGACCGCGGCTGACATGTAGGCGACGGCCCGGTGTGCAAAAAACCGCTCGAAGAGCCAGTCCAGGGCGACGTACACCCCGTAGCCGAAGACGGTGTTCCAGACGCCGACGAGGACAAACCGGATCTTCACTCCGTGGCGTGCGAAGAGTTCGCGAATCATGGCAAACAGGAGGCCCATGGAGAAAAGACGATGCAGGCTGCGATCCCCCGGGCGGACGGCCTTTCATGGAGGATGGTTTTCTTCCGGTCAGTCAAAGTTGATCCGCTCCTTCTCGATGACCAGCGGCCTCTTGAGCACCTGGGTGTGGATGGCGCCGATGTACTCGCCCACGATGCCGATGAAGAAGAGCTGAACGGAGGCGAAGAAGAACAGGCCTATGACCAAGGGCGCGATCCCGACGGAGAAGCTGTCCCAGAAAACAAGCTTGTAGACGAAATATCCGAAAGCGACCAGCAGGCTCAGGATGGCCACGCCGAAACCCGTCATGGTGGCGAGGCGCAGGGGAAGCCGGGAGTGGTTGACGAAACCGGTCATCGCGACATCGTACAGGGTGAAGAAGTTATTCTTGGAACGCCCCTGCCGGCGCGGCGGCTGGTCGAACAGCACAACGGCACGGCGGAAACCGATCTCGCCGACCAGCCCGCGAAAATACGGATACGAATTCTTATACAGCGCGAGGGCGTCCATGAACTTGCGGTCGTAGAGGCCGAAGCCCGTGAAACCGCGGACAATGTGATCGGATTCGGAGAAACGGGACAGGAGGTAGTAATAGAAATTCCGGACCATCGAGACGACGGCATTCTCGGCCGTCTTCCGCTTCACCGCAATGACGACTTCATGCCCCTCCTCCCACTTCTTCACGAATTCCGCAATCAGCTCCGGAGGATTCTGCAAGTCCGAGGTGATGGCGACGACGGCATCTCCGGTCGCCTGGAGAAGGGCGTGGAACGGGGAGCGGATCTGCCCGTAGTTGTTCGCATTCAGGATCACCTTGAACTTCCTGTCGGCGGCAGCCAGGCGGCGCAGGATCTCCTGGCTGCCGTCGGTCGAGCAGTTGTCCGCCACGATGATCTCGTAATCATACCCGGGCAGCTGTTCGAAAACCTTCGTCAGCCGGTCGTAAAACGGCTGCAGGTTGCCCTCCTCGTTGTAACACCCCGCGACGATGCTGATGGTCTTCCTGCCCAGGCTCATGCGGAACGTTCTCCTGAATTGCCCAAGAATATGATTTTGTTCTGCAATCCCATATTACGGATCTCCGCCGCGATCTCGTCGCCGAAAACCGCCGCGGCAATCAGAATGGTGCAGTCCTTCCCCTCGTAGCGAATGGCCCGGGGGGAATGGACCGTTCTTCCTCCGATCCGGTTGCCCTGCTTGTGCGGGTCGTTGTCCACGATCAGGACGATGTTGCACCGGTCCAGGCTCGAGTCGGCCAGGAGACGGCTCGCGTAATTCCCCGCCCCCCAGACGATCACTTCTTCTCCCGTTTCCGCCAGTTCGTCAAGAACCCGGTGGACACCCGCCCTCTTCTTCGTCTGCTCGATGTAGCGCACGACTGCATTTCGCGCGTATGACCGCACGTCGCCGGCGGGTTGCCCCGCGTTCTCATATGCACAGAAGATCATCGGCTGCGTCGTCCGGGCCAGCGTGATGGTCGTCTTGAGAAATGCATTCACGTGAAAGCCGTGCTGAAGTCCGAGGTTGAACAGCGACGTCTCCTCGAAGTGATTGATGTGCTCGATGTTGAAGTAATCGAAGGGAACGGCATCGAATAACCGGTACCGCGAGGCGTCGGGGACGCAGACGAACAGCTGGCCTCCTTGCTTCAGCAGCCTCTTCGCCGTCTCCATGACGCCGCCGACGTCGCAGATGTGTTCCAGCACCCCGGAAAGCACGGCGCAGTCGAACGTCCTGTCCGTGGAAACGGAGAAGATGCTGCCGGCGATTCCCGGGATGCCATTTTCCCGGAGCGCCGAGACACACGCCTCGGACGGATCCAGGCCCGTCAGGTCCGGCAG
The DNA here is from genome assembly GCA_964641935.1 of uncultured Syntrophaceae bacterium. Lineage (GTDB taxonomy): Bacteria > Desulfobacterota > Syntrophia > Syntrophales > PHBD01 > PHBD01. Next base: position 6,101 of record CAZXMK010000014.1, on the reverse strand, counting down.
ACCGCGTTTCCGCAATTCCAGGAGCAGCAGGCCGTTTCCGCAGCCGATGTCGATGACGCTGTCCGCCCGGTCGCGGATGAATGAAGCGATCCACGCGGCCCGGTCGGCGTAGAGGGAGCTCTCGGGACAGGTATAGTTCATGTCGTAGCGCGACATGTCCGCATAATACCGGTCATAGGCAGCCTGTCCGGCCGGCGTGTCCGCATAGACGAACCCGCACCGGCCGCAGGCGACGACGTCATACGCCGCGGGCAGGGGGTGGTTCTCCGGCAGAACGAATTCCTGCGTGTGGAGGCGCTCGGCGCCGACCCCGTTCCCGCATACGGGACAGGGCCTCATCAACTTGTTCTTGTTCATGCGTGCCCGCCCGCCCTACAGCGCATACAGCACCGTTTCGGTCTGGTTTTCCGTGTAGTGCCTCATGTGAAACCGGTACTCCGGGTTGAAAGACTTGATCAGGAGCAGGAGGTCGAAGAGGTCCTCCCGCTTGTGATAAACGGAAACGGCCATTTTGGGCCTCCACCTCCGGATGGTCCGTTCGGCGCCCCGAATGGCGTTGTGCTCCGCCCCCTCGATATCCATGGAAACATAGGTAACCCTGCGGCCGCCGAGCACGTTGTCGATGGCGTCCACCTCGATGGAGTTTGCCGGGATGTCGGCGGCGGAAGGCTCCAGGATGCGCGATCCTCCCTCGCGCCCATCGTGAAAACTCAGGAACGCATGCCTGTCCCAGGCCCCTTTGTTGTGCAGCTCCACTTTCCGGATGCCGTGCTCCTCGACGGTTCTCCGGAGCATGTCCAGCGTTCTTTTGTCCGGCTCGAACGCGATGATCCCGTTGTATTTTCCCTTTGTACGCCTCGCGAATTCAACGATCGCCCTGCCCCGGTATGCGCCGACATCCAGGTACACCTCGTCTTCGGCCAGGCGAATCACGTCTTCGTCAAAATACTCGGACGGGGACAGGATCCTCCGGTAGAGGTCGAAGTCGCCGGACAGCTTGGCGTTGAGGACGTGCATGAACACATTCCGCGATATGTCGTCCGCCAGGGATGCATACGCCTCCTCGAACTGCTCCACGTGCTCCCGGACATACATATAGTCGATCTTTTCCCCGCAGACCTCGAATCCCCTGATGTACCATACGGGGTTCCTCTCCCCGGCGGCGGCCAGCTGCGCGAAAATCGGATCCCGGTACTGGATGCCCGTCGCCACCACGATGTGGTAGCAGCCCTTCTCCCGGGCGAAGCGCTCCTTCAGTCCGTCATACCCGTACACGGGGAGCCCGAGATGCCGAGTACCCTGCTTGGCCGGATCGTTGTCGCAGAAACACACCGGATCGATACCGTTCTGGCGCAGATAGGTCCAGACACACCAGGCGATCTCGCCGGCCCCCCAGAGCACAACCGGATCGCCCGAGGCCCTGATTGCATCGAAGATGTCCTTTTCGGCATGCCGGACGTCCCGGACCTGGTCCATCAGTTTCACGAGCCACCTCCCGGCTTGCGCTCTCCTGCCCCCAGCAGCTTTCCGACGTCAAAGCCGTCGATGTTGTCCAGCGTGTAGTGATCGCTGAGGTAAAAATCGCAGCGGGCGCAGGATTCGTTCTCCTGTTTGCGACCCATGAGCTGCATCTTCTGGAATTTGAACCAGGGTTCGGAATGCCAGATCTCCTGCAGGCTATGGTCGTCCACACGGCCCAGGTTCGTACCGCCGATGAAATCCACGCAGCAGGGAGAGACGTCTCCGTTGCTGCGGATCGCCATCGTCGTGAACGCCATGGGACAGGCGACCCGCCGGGTCCGGTTCCTCCGGAGGTCGGCCAGGACGGTCTGCGCGTTCTGACGGTAATAATCCCGGATGAAGTCGGCTCCTTCCACCTTGATCCAGCAGTGCGGCTTGTCCAGGTACACCTCGTCGGCCACATCCCGGTACATCTCGAAGAACCGTTCGTTCTCGTCTCCGTAGGCATCCAGCATCTTGCAGCTCACGAACGGCCGCTCCGATCCCTCGCGGCGCTTGACCTCCTGGAGAACCCGGAGGTTCTCGTGGATGGTGCGGATGTCCAGGCCCGAAGCGGTGATGGCCTTGTGTCTCCCCTGCTCGGACGCGTAGATGGACACCCGCGCATAGTCCAGCTGGTGCTCCACCCATTTTTCGGCGATCTCCCGGGTCAGGAGGGAGGCGTTGGTGGTGGTCTCCATCCGCTCCGCCACGTCCGCTTCCCTGGCCATGCGCAGCATCTCGCAGAAATCCCGGTTGACGAGCGGCTCGCCGTAAAGGCTCAGCTTGAGCACCTTCAGCTTCGGCCCCGGCCAGGCCTTGAGCTGCTCCATGACCCGTCGGAAGCGCTCCATCGGCATGTTCCCCCGGGTGCAGGTGAAGTAGGATTCCGTCCTGACGCTCTGAAAGCACTGGATGCACTTGAAATTGCACAGGCTCGACGGCTCCACGAGCACCGTGAAGGGCTTTTGCAACGGCATCACTTCCTTGAGGTTCTGCCGGTCCGTGTTTTTCAGGGTGGTGTACCGAATCACGGTCGCAGTTTCTCCACGGGGAATCCGTCCACATTGTCCTCTTCCGGGAACAGCTTGAACCAGTCGCAGCGGGCGCAGATCCGGTTCTCGTGCTTCCGGTTCTCCAGCAGCATCTTGCGGAACTGAAACATGTTTTCGCCGTTCCACAGCTCCCGGAGGGTGCTTTCGCGGGCGCTACCGATCTTCGTCCCTTTCGCGGGATCGTGGGTGCACATGAGGCAGTCGCCGATGTTGTTGATCACCATGGCCATAAAGGGGCGAGAACAGGCGATGCGGCCCCTGTTCAGCCCTTCTGCATATTCGCGCTTCGCCTGCTTCTCCTTTTCGCTGTCGCGGTAGTACATCCTGACCAGGTCGTTTCCGCTGTACCGGGTGGCGTTGTGGACCTTCTCCAGGCCGACCTCGTCGGCGATGCCGCGATACATCTCGAAGAACACGTCATTCTCCGGTCCGTACGTGTCGAACATTTTCACAAAGATATACGGTTTGCGGGCTCCCCGGGCGTCGCGCAGCTCCCGCAGCCGCTGGATGTTGTCGCGGATGGCCTCCACGGTGCAATTCGACCGGGTCGCCTCCCGGTGACGCCCGTTCTCCGCCGCGTAGATGGAGAAGCGGATGATGTCCAGCCCGCCGTCGATCAGTTTCGCCGAGATCTCCTCCGTCAGGAGGGAGCCGTTGGAAAACGTGTCCACCCGCTCGGCGACATGGGCCTCCTTGGCAAGGCGCACCATCTCGCAGAACTGGGCATTCACGAAAGGCTCGCCCAGCATGGCGAGCCGGAGGAGCTTCAGCGGCGGCCCTTCCCACTCCGCAAGCTCGCGGACGAGCTTCCGGTACAGGTCCATGTCCATGTTCCGGAGCGGCTTCAGGTCGTTGCGCGTGTTCTCGCTGCCATGCACGCAGGGGGTGCAGCGGAAGTTGCACAGGTTCGTCGGCTCGACGAACAGGGAGAGGGGCTTCGGAAGCGGGAGGCGGTCGCGGAGCGGCTGACGGTCATGGGAAATGATGGTGAACTCGCTCATCGGACAAAGTCCTCCTCCCCGAAGACCTCGGTCCAGGGAACGGGAAGCGGTTTTCCGTAGAATTTCGCCATGTACTTTTCGATGAAATTCCGGTCCTCCCCGGAGAGGCAGAGCGGATTGTACTCTTTGAAGTGCCGGATGCGCATCCCCCTCTCCAGGATGGCGGCGAGGCTCTCCTCGAAGATGCTGCCGAGGGAAATATGGATGAAGCCGCACGGGAGGATGTCCCCGTACTGGGTCAGGTGCAGGTTGGACTGGACGCTGCCGCAGCCCCGGTCGATGCCGTAGGTCGGAAACGTGTCGCGGTGCAGGGACGGGTACTGCCTGTTAACCTCGCGCATGTAGGCGGCATCCTCCTCGTCGATCAGCATGTCGTGCCGGCCCTCCCATTCGCCGACGGCGTGGGCGATCATGACGTCCACGACAAACCCGTTCTCCTGTGCAAATTTGGCCATCTGCACGGTCCGGTCGGTCCGGCAGTTTTCATGGGTGATGCACGTCTGGATGACGACGCTGAGCCCTGCGTCTCTTGCGTTGAACAGGGCGGCCATGGCCTTCCTGTATGCTTTGTCGTTCCTGCGATTTTCGTTGTGCATCCGCTCGTCAAAGTCGTCGATGCTGATCTTGACCTTGTCCAGGCCCCAGGATTTGAGGTTCCTTGCCATTTCCGGCGTCAAGAAGTAACCGTTCGTGCTCATGGACAAATGAAACTTGTCCGGTTGAAGCGCCTCGATGACCTCTTCCAGGTCCTTCAGGATCAGTGGCTCCCCGCCGGAGAGGACGAGCTGGCAAAGTCCGATCTCGTGGGCCTCGTCGGTGAAGCGCTTGATGTCCGGGGGGGAGAGGGAGCGGTCCTTCTTCGTGAAGCGGGTGGTGAAGCAATGGCGGCACTTGAGATTGCAGGCCCGATTGTAGCAGATGTCCACCACCGGCGTCGCCATTCCTGCATTGAAGCGTTCGTCGAGCCGGATGATTTTCTCGTATACCAGCGGCTTTTCCCTTCTGAGTTTCTCCCTCCGGGCGGCCTCGATCTCCTTCCTTTTCTTCGCGGTTTCCATGATCCGCTCCCTACTCCTCGATGGGCTCCACGATCATGTTGGCCCGGAACTCCTCCCGGTCGAGGAAGGGCCACATGTCCTCCAGCGGCTTGGACGCCATGGAGCCGTCGGGTTTCTGGTACGACGCCACCCGCGGCTCCCGGACCTCGTCCGGGATCAGCATGACGTCGCAGACCACAGGCCCCGGCAGGGCGAGGACCTCCCGGATCTTTCCCCTCAAGTCCCCGGGGTTCGAAATGCGGACCGCCTTGATACCATATGCCCCGGCCAGCTTGAGTGGATCCGGCAGCGTCAGGTTGCTGGAGGCGTCGGCCCCCGTCAACCGCCCGAAATAGCCGCTCTGCGAAACCCGGATGGAGGAGTATCCCTGGTTGTTCATGACGAAGAACGTAACGGGAAGGCCCAGCCGCCGGATCGTCTCCAGTTCCTGCGCGTTCATCTGGAACCCCCCGTCCCCGTCGATGCAGACGACGGGGCGCCCGCCGCCGGCCAGGGCGGCCCCGAGTGCGGCGGGGGGACCGAAGCCCATGGCGCCGGTTCCCTTGTTGTGGAAAACGCGCTGCCCGTCCTTGACCCGGAAGGCGGTGAGAAAGAGCTCGCAGGCCACCCCGGCGTTCCCGGGCAGAATGATGTGCCCCCCCGTCAATTCCTCCGAGAGGATCTCCGAGAAGGCGTAAACGCTGATTCCCGCTGTATCTTCCCGGTGCTTCGGCTGAACGAAGGGGTACCGTGCCTTCCAGTCCCGGCAGCGGTCCAGCCAGGCGGAGCGGTCCCGGCGCTCGATGCGGCCGGCCTGCTTGATCATTTCCCGGATGAACCGCCCGGCGTCCGTGCATACCTCCAGATCGAGGATCCCGCCCAGCTTTCTCATCTCCGCGGGGTCGATGTTGACCATGATTTTTCGCGCCCCCCGGGCCAGGCGCTTCGGCTCGTAGGCGATCAGCGCCATGTCCAGGCGAGCTCCCAGGACGAGGAGCCAGTCGGCGTTCTGCAGCGTGAAATTGGAGCCCCGCGCCGCGATGGACCCGGGCATGCCGAAACAGAGTCTGTGGCTCGCCGGGATCAGGTCCACCCCGAGCCGGGTAGTCAGGACGGGCACGCCCAACCGTTCGACCAGGTTGCGGAAATCGGTGCAGGCCCCCGCCAGGCGGATTCCGTTGCCGGCCAGGACCACGGGGCGTTCGGCCCGGTTCAGCCAGTCGATGGCCTCTGCCGCCGCCTCCGCCGGTTTGTCCTTCCCTTGCAGTCCGGCGGCTGTACCGGGTTCGAACCCCTCGAGGGCACCAGGATCCACTTCAGCGGCCTGCACGTCCAGGGGGACGTCGATCCAGACGGGACCCGGGCGGCCGCTCCGGGCGAGGTGCAGGGCCTTCTCCAGGTGATAGCGGATCGTCGCAGGGTCCACGACGGTGACGGCGTATTTCGTGATCGGCTTCACGAGCGAGACGATGTCGATTTCCTGGACCCCCATCTGCCGGACGCCCGAG
>CAZXMK010000013.1:0-24609 GCA_964641935.1 uncultured Syntrophaceae bacterium | reverse complement strand
GGTCCGGATGTCCAGGATGTCGTCCAGCCGGGCGGGCTTCCGGTAGTAAATGTGGGCCTCCGTTACGGGAAGATAGTGGCCGGTCTTCTGAATCCGAGCGAAGAAACCGGGAAACTGGTCGAAGAAGTCATAGCGGGCTTCCTCGAGGATTTCGGGGTAGCGCACATTATTGACATGTCCGAACTGGTCGAGATGGAATCCGCGAACCCTGATCTCCTTGTTCTTCATGGATGGCCTTCTTTCCGCGTCGGTGAGTTTTGAAGGGTCTGTCATGTCTCAGGCCCTTTCCGGAGCTCTTATTTCACGCGAGCAGCCGGACTTCAAGGGGAAAGGTTCGGGATAACCGCTCTTTTGCTTCCCGGGTGGCTCATCTCATAAAAAGCTTGCATAATGATTCGGTCTGGCCGTAATGTTTTCAACACCTTTCGAACACTCATACAGGCCCGTTCCCTATTGTACGCGAGATGTTATGGATTGGTCGATATTCACGTATCTCAAAAGAGACCGGTTTCTTTCGTGATTCCCTGTAAAGGAGCTTTCATGAATATCTATGAAGGAACCAAACGGCTGATTCTCTCCTGCCTGTGCCTGGTCTTCCTGGCAGGTTGCGCCGGATTCAAGTACACGGACAAGGTCGATCCCGTCCGGCTGGACCAGAAAGTCCAGAAGAGGTCAGCAAAGGTGTATGCCCAGGCGGATGAATGGAGAAATTCAGGGGTCATCGTCCAGAAGGATGCTTCGTATCAAATATCGGCCCGGGGTCGCTGGCACGCTGGCATCCTGTGCGGTTGGACCAGTCCATCGGGGGTTGAGACCCACAGCTCCTCCTGTCCGCCCGTCAGGAACGTCGTCAGGAAATGGAGTGCCGGCGCCCTGATCGGCAAGATCGGTGAAAACGGTGAGCCTTTCGGTGTGGGTTACGAGTATCTTTTCACCCCGAAGGAGGAAGGGGTTCTCTATTTCCGGATCAATGATTGCTTCGGGTGCACCGTGGACAACGACGGATTCGTCGACGTGACCGTTGTCCGGACCGACGCGGGCGCGGCCGGGGCAGAGGGGCAGGCGAGGGTGTCGCCGGCGGGACAGGCCGGGGATGATAGAGGATTGCGGCCCGTTCAGGGTCAGAAATGGGCCGTCATCGTCGGCATTTCCAATTACAAAGATTCCCGGATTGAAGGTTTGAGGTATGCCGCGGCGGACGCGCAGGCCTTCCACGACTGGCTGGTTTCGCAAAAGGGAGGACGATATGCACACTCCCGGGTCCGGATACTCCTCGATTCGGAAGCCACATCCAGGAACATCCGGAACGCCCTCTTCAACTGGTTGGGACAGGTGCTCGAAGAGGACACCGTCATGATATATTTTGCCGGTCATGGCAGCCCCCAGTCGCCCGATCAGCCCCAGAATCTCTTTCTCCTTCCCTACGACTGCCAGTACGACGACGTGGCCACGACGGGATTCCCGATGTGGGATATCGAGACCGCCCTGAAGCGCTTCATCAAGGCAAAGAAGGTCGTGGTGATTGCAGATGCCTGCCATTCCGGAGGCATCGGACGCTCATTCGACATCGCCCGGCGCGCCGCCCGGGGCGTCCAGGTCAATCCCATCAGCTCGGGCATCCAGACTCTTTCCAAGGTAGGCGAAGGTGTCGCCGTCATCAGCGCATCGGACGACCGGCAGTTTTCCCAGGAAGGACGGCAATGGGGAGGCGGTCATGGCGTGTTCACGCATTTTCTCCTCACGGGTCTCAACGGTGGTGCGGATTATAATCGTGATAGCCACATCACCCTGGGGGAACTGATTCCCTACCTGTCCGAGCAGGTCAGGAGGGAGACGGGCAACGCGCAATCGCCGACCGTGTCGGGGAAATTCGACCCGGCATTGACGATCGGCCAGTGATATCATTCCGTTTCGGGGAAGAATGCCGCCTTTCGACGCGTGATGAACAGAATTCAAAGGAGGAGCGATATGATGAAACGGTTCTTCGTTCTTATGTTCTGTGTCCTGTTTCTGGTCTCGTGCGCCCCCGTGACCGTGCAGAAATGCTATGAGGAGCGTCGATACGGGGAAGACGGAAAGCTCAAACAGAAGTATACGGAATGCATAACCCAGGTCCCCGAGAAGATGCCCCCCATTCACCTGAAGCACCAGGATCTGTACGAGTAGAGAAGGGGAGACCGGGGCTGCATGCCGGGCGGCACGAAGCCCCGCGGATCTGCAGGATCAATGACTGCCGGAGGAGGAATACCGTAATGTACAGAAAACTTGCGGTCGTGATTGTATTGTCGCTGCTCGTCCTGTCCTGTGCGACCGCCGGGAAGAGAATCGACGCGGAAGCGGTCAAGCAGAACATCACGGTCGGGAAGTCGACCAAGGAGGATGTCCTTCGGGTTTGTGGAGAGCCGATGGAAACGGAATATGACGCCAAGAACCAGATCGAGATATGGCAGTACGCCCATATGGAAAAGAATATAACGGGGACGGGGGTGGTCACACACGCCGTGGGGATCGGCGCCGAGTGGAAAACCGAGACCACCATGATCGACATCTACTTCAAGAATAACGTCGTTTACGATGTCAAAACAAGGACATCAAGCAAGACGAAGATGCACTATTAACCGGTGGTTTCCCGTTCCGGGCAGGATCGGCCCGGCGGGAACCCTCCGCTGTTTCCTCCTCAGCCGTCCAATTGGGCACCATTCCGGTCTCTCGCCCTATTTCGAAAGGCCAAACGCGCAAGACGGTGCCACTTTCCCTTGAATATCCTTTGCCGGCAGTGGTTTAGGTTTTGCTTGACAGCACGGGTACTTTTCACTATTGACGCACCCCTGTAGGATGATTATCATACCACGGCTGGAGGATTCAGGATTTTTTCGGGTGACGCGATCAGGGTTCACTTTCCACTTTTCTCACAAGGCCATTCCCGGGTTTGTTCCCGACCCCCTTTCTCCATCAGCCGTTATCCCAGTTCAGGAGAACTATCGTGACGGAGGCGACAACAGTGGTTCAGATTGAAGAGATCAGTCCTGTCCAGAAAAAGCTGTCTTTTGACATTCCCTGGGAGGATGTGAAAAAGGAACTGGAGGCGGCCTATCGCCAGGTCGGCAAGAAGGCCAACGTGAAGGGCTTCCGGCATGGAAAAGTGCCAAGGCGGGTACTGGAGGTATATTACAAGGATCAGGCGGAGGGGGACGCCGTCACGAACCTGGTGAACCGGCATTACTGGGATGCCCTGCAGGCTCATGAAATCCAGGCGGTGGCGCAGCCGGTCATCGACCAGAAGGGGATCGTACCCGAGCAGGTCTTTTCTTTTACCGCAACGGTGGAAGTTGAGCCGGTGGTCGAGCCGAAGGACTATATGGGGATGGAACTGGAGAAGCAGGATGCATCCGTTTCCGAGGAGGACGTGGACCGGCGGATCGAGCAGATCCGGGAAATGTTCGCCACGATGGGAGAGCTCGAGAACGACAGGCCGATCGCCCGCGGAGATTTTGTCACCCTCGATTTTCAGGGCTCTCTGGACGGCGTGGCCCGCGACGAAATGAAGGCGGACGGGTATTTCCTGGAAGTCGGATCGGGACGGTTCATCCCGGGGTTTGAAGACCAGCTCGTCGGGATGTCGAAGGACGGAGAAAAGGAGTTCCCCATCACGTTTCCCGCAGAGTACGGGGTGCCCGACCTGGCCGGCAAGGAAGCGGTCTTCAAGGTGAAGATCCGGGATATCCGTGAAAAGAAGCTTCCCGAAGTAAACGAAGAATTTGTAAAAAACTTCGAGAAGTTTGAAAATATGGAAGAATTCCGGGCCGAGCTCCGGAAGTCCCTCGGGGAAGAGATGGAGGCCCGCTCCCGGGCGGCCGTCCGGGACCAGATCCTGGACAGGCTCGTGACAGCCCATGATTTTGAGATTCCGCCCTCTTTCCAGGACCGCCAGGTGATTCTCATGATGGGTGATCTGCAGCGGTCCCTGATTGCACAGGGAATGCCCAGGGAGAAGGCCTCCCGGCAGGCCTTCTCACAGTTGGAAAAGATGCGCGAAGAGGCGAAGAAGGTTGTGAAATCAATCCTTCTTCTGAAAAAGATCGCCCAGATCGAGGCCATTGATGTCGCTGAAGAGGAACTGGAAAAAAGGATCCTTGAACTGGCTTCGCGGAGAGGGACGCCTGTCGACACATTGAAGCAGCAGCTTGAAGAGGAGGAGCGGATCGAAGACATCCGCCTGGAACTGAGAAACGAAAAGGTGTTCGATTTCATCATCGACCGCGGGAAGATCACTCCCGTTGCGGCCGCGGCAGTCGCCGGCGCCGGGGAGGTTGCCTGATGCAATTGGTTCCCATGGTGGTGGAACAGGACGGTCGGGGAGAGCGGGCATTCGATATCTATTCCCGCCTGCTGAAGGACCGGATCGTTTTCCTGGGCACGCCGATCGACGATCACGTCTCGAATCTCATCATCGCCCAGCTCCTCTATCTGGAGTCGGAAGATCCGGACAGGGAAATCTACTTTTACCTGAATACGCCGGGCGGTCATGTCAGTTCGGGACTGGCAATTTTTGACACGATGCGGTACGTCCGCTGTCCCGTCCATACGTTTTGCATGGGACAGGCCGCCAGCATGGGAGCGGTGCTGCTGGCTGCGGGAGAGAAAGGCAAGCGTTTCGCCCTTCCGCACTCGCGGATCCTGATCCACCAGCCCCTCGGTGGTTTCCAGGGACAGGCGACCGACATTGATATTCAGGCAAGGGAAATCCTTCGATTGAAGGACCGGCTGAACGCCATCCTGTCCGATCTGACCGGACAGCCCCTGTCCAAGGTGCAGGCGGACACCGAACGGGATTACTACCTGGAAAGCCAGCAGGCCAGGGAGTACGGCATCATCGACGAAGTTCTCCAGAAAAGGCCCGCGAAGATAACCGATAACCGGTAGAACACTTCCCGATCTTGAACCGGCCGGGCCGGAAGGGACGGGAAGCGGCAGTTGAAGCGAACAGGAGACGGAAATGGCAAGAAAAGGACGGGATGTGCACGGCGGGCCCGGAATGCTTTATTGTTCATTCTGCGGCAAGAGCCAGAACGAGGTCCGCAAGCTCGTCGCCGGGCCCACGGCCTACATATGCGATGAGTGCATCGAGCTCTGCCGGTGCATCGTGGAAGAGGAGGCCGATGCGCCCCTTCTCGACGAACCCCGCCAGACGATCCCGGAGCCCAGGGAGATCAAGTCGTTCCTGGATCAGTACGTCATCGGCCAGGAGAAGCCGAAGAAGGTGCTGTCCGTGGCGGTGTACAATCACTACCGCCGGCTCACTTCGAATGTGAGTCTGGACGGTATCGAGATCCAGAAGAGCAACATCCTGCTGATCGGGCCCACGGGCTCCGGCAAGACGTTGCTCGCCAAAACCCTGGCAAAGATCCTGAACGTACCGTTTACCATCGCCGATGCCACGACCCTGACCGAGGCGGGATACGTGGGAGAAGACGTGGAGAACATCATCCTGAGCCTCCTGCAGAACGCCGATTATGACGTGGAGCGGGCATCCCGGGGGATCGTATACATCGACGAGATCGACAAGATCGCCAAGAAGTCGGGGAACCCTTCGATTACCCGGGATGTGTCGGGTGAGGGCGTGCAGCAGGCCTTGCTGAAGATCATTGAGGGAACCCTGGCAAACATTCCCCCCAAGGGCGGTAGGAAGCACCCCCAGCAGGAGTTCATCCAGGTGGACACGACGAATATCCTGTTCATCTGCGGCGGGGCCTTCAACGGACTCGATGACATCATCGCCAAGCGAATCGGTGCTAGTTCCATGGGATTCGGCGCCGAGGTGCGGAGCAAGCGGGATCGGCAGTTGAGCGAACTCCTCGCGGAGGTTCAGCCGGAAGATCTCCTGAAATTCGGGATGATTCCCGAGTTCATCGGGCGGCTTCCTGTTGTGTCGACCCTCGACGAACTGACCCAGGACGACATGATGCGGATCCTCGTGGAGCCGAAGGACGCGATCATCAAGCAGTACCGGAAAATTTTCGAGATGGAGAACGTGGCCCTGAAGTTCACGGACGGCGCCCTCCGCTCCATTGCAAAACTGTCGGTGGACCGCAAGGCCGGTGCCAGAGGGTTGCGGGCGATACTCGAAAACACGATGCTGGACATCATGTACGATCTTCCCTCACGGAACGATGTCCAGGAGTGCATCATCAGCGATGAAGTAGTGCTCCGGAAGGAAATGCCGCTGTTCGTCCTGGAAAAGAAAACCGAGACGGCTTGAACGGCAATGAAGCCGGATGAATGAATAAGAAATAAAGACGGGGTGACCCAGTGGCCATATTTGACAGCAGCGCCGATGAAAAAAAATCCGGGATCGTTTCCATTCCGCTCCTGCCGCTTCGGGACGTAGTCGTTTTCCCGCACATGATCGTTCCCCTGTTTGTGGGACGGGAGAAGTCGATCTCCGCCCTCGAATCGGCCATGAAACACGAGAAGGGGATCTTCCTGGTGGCCCAGAAACTGGCACAGAAGGATGAGCCTGCGGAAGAGGACATCTATTCGATCGGCACCATCGGCATCATCATCCAGTTGCTTCGGCTTCCCGACGGCACTGTGAAGGTGCTGGTCGAGGGCAAGAGCCGGGGGGTTATCGAAGAGTACCTCCCCAACGAGGACTATTTCCTCGTGCGCGTGCAGGAGATGATCGATAACGAGGAAGAAGATCCTGTAAAAACGGAGGCTTTGGTAAGAAACCTCAAGGAAGCCTTTGAGAGTTATGTGAAGCTGAGCAAAAAGATTCACGTGGAAATGATTGCCACGGTTACCGCGATGGATGACGCCGCCAAGATGGCGGACATCGTCGTTTCCCATCTGAACGTCAAGCTGGAGGAAAAACAGCGAGTCCTCGAGATTACGAGCCTTAACGAACGACTGGAGGCCGTCTATGAGTTGATGGTCGGCGAGATCGAGATTCTGCAAGTGGAGGAAAAGATCAAGAAACGGGTCAAGAAGCAGATGGAAAAGACCCAGAAGGATTATTACCTCAACGAGCAGATGCGGGCCATCCAGAAGGAGATGGGAGAGAAGGACGACTTCAAGAACGAGATCCAGGAGCTGGAGAAGAAGCTCAAGGCAAAGAAGTTGTCCGAAGAGGCCGAGAAGAAGGTACGCCAGGAGATCAAGAAGCTGCAGATGATGGCCCCCATGTCAGCGGAAGCGACGGTGGTCCGCAACTACATCGACTGGCTCCTCGACATTCCATGGTTCGAGAAGACGGAAAACACCTTCACCCTGAAGGAATCCGAGGCCGTTCTCGAGGAAGATCACTACGGGCTCAAGCAGGTGAAGGAGCGGATCCTGGAATACCTGGCGGTTCAGAGCCTGGTAAAGAAGAACAAGGGGTCGATCCTCTGCCTCGTGGGACCTCCCGGTGTCGGGAAGACCTCCATCGCCAAGTCCGTGGCAAGGGCTACAAACCGCAAGTTCGTGCGCTTTTCCCTGGGCGGTGTACGGGACGAAGCCGAGATCCGCGGGCACCGGAGAACATACATCGGGGCCCTGCCCGGCAAAATCGTCCAGCTCATGAAGAAGGCCGGGACCAGCAACCCCGTTTTCTGCCTCGACGAGGTGGACAAGCTGTCTTCCGACTTCCGCGGCGATCCGTCGTCCGCTCTTCTGGAAGTGCTCGACCCGGAGCAGAACGGGGCGTTCAACGATCACTACCTCGAGGTGGATTACGACCTGTCCGATGTCATGTTTGTCACGACGGCCAACGTCCTCCAGACCATCCCGGCCCCCCTGCAGGACCGTATGGAGGTCATCCGGATCGCCGGCTATACCGAACCGGAGAAACTGAACATCGCCAAGAAGTTCCTGGTCAGGAAGTCCATGGAGGCCAACGGTCTTCAGCCGGAGAACATTCTATTCACGGATGGGGCGATCCTGGGGATCATCCGGCAGTACACCCGGGAAGCGGGGGTGCGGAATCTGGAGCGGGAGATCGCCTCCATCTGCCGGAAGGTCGCCCGGGAGATCGTGACGAACGGGAAAAAGAACCAGTTGAAGATCACCTCGAAGAACATCTCCAAGTATCTTGGCGTACCCAAGTTCCGGCACGGTGAGGTGGACGGAAGAGACGAAATCGGGCTTTGCATCGGCCTGGCGTGGACGGAAGTGGGAGGGGAGCTGCTCAATATCGAGTCGTCCCTCATGAAGGGGACGGGCCGGATGGTCATGACGGGAAAGCTGGGCGACGTCATGCAGGAGTCGGTTCAGGCGGCCCTCACCTACGTTCGGGCCAGGGCGGACAAGTTCGGCCTGGAAGAAAACTTCTACAAGGATGTGGACGTCCATATCCACGTTCCCGAGGGGGCGATCCCCAAGGACGGTCCTTCCGCGGGTATTGCCATGGCGACCTCCATTGCCTCTGCATTCATTCGCAGGAAGATCCGGGGCGATCTGGCCATGACCGGGGAAATCACCCTCCGGGGAAGGGTTCTGCCGATCGGGGGGGTGAAGGAGAAGCTGCTGGCGGCCCACCGGGGCAACCTGAAGACCGTCATCATTCCCAAGGACAACGAGAAAGACCTGGCGGAAGTTCCGTCCAACGTATTGAAGGCACTGGAAATTGTCTTTGTGGAACATATGGATGACGTTCTCAGGGTGGCCTTCGTGGGCGAGCCCGCCGGCGAAATGCCTCTCTTCGCGGGAAACGTACTCCTGGAGGGTGCCGGGGAGGCGAATCCCGATTCACGCGGCGATTCCGTCTCCACGGTGGTTGCCCATTGATGGAACCCTGCGCAAGGTTGGACTTGACAAGACACTTTTTGATCTGCTAAAGGGCGTCCTCCGGATTTGGGCGGGTAGCTCAGCTGGGAGAGCGCCACGCTTACACCGTGGATGTCACAGGTTCGAGTCCTGTTCCGCCTACCAAATAGAGAGAAACTCTTGTTTGCGTTCACGGTAGAACAGGGGTATTCTTTAATTAGGGAATCAGAGCATAACGGGGTCGTAGTTAAGTCGGTTATAACGCCGGCCTGTCACGCCGGAGGCCGTGGGTTCGAGTCCCATCGGCCCCGCCAAATATGCTGATGGGGGTTGGCCAGACAGGTCAACCCCCTTTTTTTTCAACGGTTGGAACATGAAATACGAGGGAATGATCATTCGGCCGCCCAGTGAGGCGGGAAGCCTTCTCCTCCAGGTGAGCGTGGGCTGCTCCCATAACAGATGCACCTTCTGCCCGACGTACAAGGGCGAGAAGTTCCGCATCAAGTCGTTTGAGGAAATCCGGGAGGACATCCGGGAAGCAGCCCGTCTCTCCCTGAGGCGCCCCATCGGGAAAGTCTTTCTCGTGGGCGGAGACGCCCTGATTCTCCCGCAGCTCAGGCTGGTTGAAATCCTCACCGAACTCAGGGACAATGTCCGGGGTATCCGGCGGGTCGGTCTGTATGCAAACGCCAAGAGTGTGCGGAAAAAAACCCCGGAACAACTCAGGGAGCTCCATACCCTGGGGCTGGGGATTGCCTACCTGGGGGTGGAGTCCGGGAGCGCGTCGGTCCTGGAAAAAATCCGGAAGGGAGCCACGCCGCAACAACTGGTGGATGCCGGGCAAAAGCTGAAGGAAGCGGGCATCGGCCTGTCCGTGACCGTTCTGCTGGGCATCGGCGGCGTGGAGGGGAGTACGGAACATGCCCTGGAGACAGCGAAAATCCTGACGGAGATGGATCCGGACTACACGGGTGCACTGACCCTGATGCTCGTGCCCGGAACGCCCCTGCACGACGACTCGAAAGCGGGCCGGTTCATTCTGCCCGACCAGTACGGTTTTCTCGAGGAGTTGGGAATCATGATCGGGAGATCCCGGTTTACGAACTGTTTTTTCACTTCCAACCATGCCTCGAATTATCTTCCGATCCGGGCGCGGCTCCCGGAAGAGAAGGAGGCCACGGTCCGGCTCATCCGGGAAGTCGTTGAATCCCGCGACAGGAAACTGCTGAGACCCGAATATCTGCGGGGGCTTTGAATCCGGCCGTGAGGCAAAGGGGGCAAGGGATGAAGAAAAAAGTATCCGCGTTTCTGAGGGATATGCTCGCGCCCAGCGATCCGGACCGGCTGGAGAAGGAAATTCAGTCCATTGTCGATGACGGTGAGGAAAAGGGGCTTCTGGATTCACAGTCGGGGGACATGATCCAGAACATCCTGGCATTCCGTGACACCGTCGTCCGGGAGGTCATGATCCCGAGAACGGAGATGGTGGCAGTCAGTTCCCGTTCGACCATCGAGGAGATCCTGGAGCTGATTCGCATCCACGGACATACCCGCATGCCCGTCTACCAGGGAAGCATCGACAACATCGTCGGTGTCATGAACGTAAAGGACCTGCTCAAGTTCTGGTCCAAGCCCATGGACGAAAAGGACATCCTGCAGGTTCTGCGCAAGCCCTACTACATCCCGGAAACGAAGAACACCCACATCCTCCTCCATGAACTCAAGCAGCGGAAGCACCACATGGCCATCGTCATCGACGAATACGGCGGTACGTCCGGACTGGTCACCTTCGAGGACCTGATAGAGGAGATCGTGGGGGAGATCCACGACGAGCACGACAGCCGGGAAGGGCGCATTCTCCCCGTGGCGGACGGTTATTTTCTCCTGGACGGCCGCGTCGAGATCGAGGAGATCGAAGAGCATTTCAAGGTGAAGCTGCCACGGGGGAAGTTCGAGACCGTCAGCGGCCTGATCCTTCATCACATAATGCGTATTCCGGAACCCGGAGAGACCATCACCATCGAGCCGTTTGAAATCCTGATCGACTCCGCGAATGAACGAACCATACGCAAGGTCAGGATGAAGAAGCTTCCGGTCGATCATGGCACCGTCTGATCCGCGGCGAACAGAAAGCGGAATCAAAAGAATCGGCGACACCGGGGCTCTGCCGGCCGCCCCGGGATATTGGGGCTGGCTCTTGGCACTGGCCAGCGGGGTGCTTCTCTTTCTGTCTTTCCCGCGTTATGGCTCAGCCGTCGTGGCCTGGTTCGCTCTCGTCCCGCTCCTTCTTGCCGTCCGCGGCGCTTCGCCCCTGAGGGCCTTTGGGCTGGGATGGCTGGCCGGTTTCAGCGGTTATGTGGGCATTCTGTACTGGATCGTCCACGTGGTCGTCCATTACGGCCGACTTCCTGTAGCGGTCGGAATCCCCGTCATGCTCCTTCTGGCGGCTTACCTGGGGCTGTTTGTCTCCATCTTTTCGGGGCTTCTGGTTCGGCTCCGGAACCTGGGCATCCCCATTGTGATGGCCGCCCCCCTGTTGTGGACGTCTCTGGAATTCGTCAAGTCCCACCTGCTGAGCGGTTTCCCATGGGCAAACCTCGGAGCCTCCCAATATCCGAACCTGCCTTTCATCCAGATGGCCGAGTTCACCGGCACCTATGGGCTTACGTTCCTTGTCGTAATGGCCAATGCCGTTCTTTTCCGCATCCTGTTCGAGCGGACGGGTGACCGGCTGTGGGTCCGGGAGGCGTTGGCCTGCATCCTTCTGCTTGCGGCCGCTCACGGTTACGGCTGGTGGCGGATCGGAGACATCGGGAAGAAGCTCGAAGGAGCCCCCTCTCTGGCCGTCCGCCTCATTCAGGGAAACATTGAACAGGACGTGAAATGGGATCCCGCGTATCAGCAGGAGACGGTTGACATTTATACCTCTCTGTCCCGAAAGACGGCTCCGCAACCGGAGAGCCTCATCGTCTGGCCGGAGACGGCGGCGCCCTTCTATTTCCAGGACCAGGACGAGCTGCACCGGCAAGTGGTCCTGCTCCCCCGTGAAACTGCTTCCTGGCTGATCCTGGGCAGCCCCCGCTATGAGCAGAAGGCGCGCGAAATCGCCTCCTTCAACAGTGCCTTCCTCGTTTCGCCGGAGGGTGCCATACAAGGCCGTTACGACAAGGTCCACCTGGTGCCGTACGGGGAATACGTTCCCTTCCGCAGGATCATACCCTTCCTCACTGCACTCACGGAAGGAATCGGCGATTTCGAATCCGGTGCCGGATACCAGGCCCTGTCCATGGGTGTTCACCGGCCGGGGGTCCTGATCTGTTACGAGGGGATCCTCGCGGAAGCGGGCCGGGCCTACAAGCGCCAGGGAGCGGACCTGCTGGTGAACATCACCAACGACGCCTGGTTCGGCCGGAGTTCCGCACCCTACCAGCACCTCTCGATGACGGTCTTCCGGGCCGTGGAGACCCGCCTCTACCTGGTGCGGGCGGCCAATACAGGGATATCGGCCATCGTGGACCCGCTCGGCCGGATTACAGAACAGACGGGCATTTTCGAGCGGACCACCCTCGCCGGAAGCGTGAAATTCATTGACGAGAAGACGGTATATGGGGCATATGGGGACATCTTTGTTTACCTTTGCCTGGGCGGCACCCTCGTGGTGATCGGCTTTTCATCACCGGGTCGCATCGGCCGGCCCCGTTCCAGCCGGATAGATCCCCCGAGAGGACGACAAAAAAAGGAGAATGTACCATGATCGAAGGATCTGAAGCGCTGGCGCAGACTTTTGAAGATCTGCAGAAAAGGATCGAAAACCTCGGGGTGTGCCTTTGACGTCGCCGGCAAGGAAACCGAAAAAAACACCCTGGAGACTCAGATCCTGAAAGAAGATTTCTGGAGCGATCCGGAAGCGGCCAGGGAAGTCCTGAAGCGGAAAAGCCGTCTGGAAGAAGTCATCGGCGGCTGGAAGGAGAGGGAACGGGTTTACCGGGATCTGGCCCAGCTTTACGAAATGGCCTCCGAGGAGGGGGACGAGGATACGCTCCGCGATGTCTCCCGGGATCTCGGCAGTCTCGAAACGGGTGTCCGGGACGATGAATTCCGCCTCATGCTGGGTGCGGAAGAAGACCGGCTCAACGCCATCCTGAATATCAATGCCGGCGCCGGCGGCACCGAGGCCCAGGACTGGGCGGAGATGCTCTTTCGCATGTACGGCCGGTGGGCGGAGCGAAAAGGCTACCGGATGCAGGTGATCGATCTCCTGCCCGGTGAGGAAGCTGGCATCAAGAGTGCGTCCATGACGCTGGAAGGGCCCTACGCCTACGGCTACGCCAAGGCGGAGATCGGCATTCATCGTCTCGTCCGGATCTCACCGTTCGATGCGGGAGCCCGGCGTCATACATCCTTTGCCTCCGTGTTCGTCTATCCCGAAGTGAGCGACGAAATCGTCATTGAGATCGACGAGAATGACCTGCGTGTCGACACCTACCGATCCACGGGTGCAGGCGGACAGCACGTCAACAAAACGGACTCGGCCGTCCGCATCACCCATATTCCGACGGGCATCGTGGTCCAGTGCCAGAACGAGCGGTCCCAGCACAAAAACAAGTCCATGGCCATGAAGTATCTCAAATCCCGCCTGTACGAGCGCAAATTGACGGAGCAGCGGGCCAGGCACGACGAAATGGAGAAGTCGAAGAAGGATATCGCCTGGGGGAGCCAGATCCGGTCCTATGTCCTCCATCCCTACAAGATGGTAAAGGATCACCGGACCGGTCTTGAGACCGGCAATGTCACCCGCATCCTCGACGGGGAGATCGACGATTTCATCGAGGCTTATCTTCTCGCGGCCTCCAAGCGATGAAGGGAAGGAGTTGCAGCATGTCGAAAGGATCCGTTTACCGGTTCATCTTCCTGGTGGTGCTTGTCTGCTGTTTTCCCGGAGCGGGATGGAGCGTGGAGGAACAGCCGTCGGCAAATCCAGGGATTGCCGCGGCCATGGATGTTAAGGACCCGTTTGCAGAAAAAGCGCGGACGGCTGGGAATCCGGGTCCTGTGGAAAAGAAAGCCGCGCTTTCGGATCCCGTGCAGCCGGAAACAAAGAACGGGGAGGGACAGGACCAGGACCTGATGGAAGAAGCACTGGCGCTCTTGGAAGAATCCCAAGCGTCCTGGTCCCGGGGGGATCTGGAAGGAGCCCTGGAACTCCTCGATCAGGCCTACGCCCTGGTTCTGGAAACAGACGGGGACCCCGTCGTCGCCCGGCAGAAGGACGACCTGAGGCTCCTTGTCGCCCGTCGCATCCTGGCCATTTACACCTCCATGCGGACGGAGGCAAAAGGCAAGCGCAGCGAAATTCCCCTCCTGATGAATGCGGATGTGGAAAAGGAGATCCGATCCTTCCAGACGATCGAGCGGAATTTCTTCGTGGAGTCCTACCGGCGTTCCGGGATGTACCGGCCTGCCATGGTCCGACAGCTCAAAAAGGCCGGATTGCCTGAAGAGCTTTCCTGGCTGCCCCTTGTGGAAAGCGGATTTAAGATCCGCGCCCTGTCCAGGGCACGAGCACTGGGGCCCTGGCAGTTCATTCCCTCCACTGGTTACAAGTACGGTCTGAACCGTACGGACTGGGTAGACGAGCGGATGGATGTGGAAAAGTCAACCCGGGCGGCCATTGATTACCTGAAGGCCTTGCACGAGATGTTCGGCGACTGGCTGACGGTGCTGGCGGCGTACAATTGCGGCGAGGGACGGGTGCTCCGGGTCATCTCGCAGCAGAAGCTGAACTATCTGGACCGGTTCTGGGATCTTTACCACATGCTGCCCTATGAGACGGCGCGCTATGTACCGCGATTCCTGGCAACGCTGCACATCATCAGGGATCCGAAGAAATACGGGATGGAACTGCCCGAGACATTGGACAAGGAGATCCCCTATGAAGCGGTGAAGATCAGGAAGTCCATGAAACTGGCGGAGATTGCAACCCGGATCGAGACTTCCGAAGATACCCTGGTTTTTCTCAATCCGGAGTTGCGCCACGGCATCACCCCCGACCAGGACTACGACCTGAGGGTGCCGATTGAAAAAGGGGAATTGCTGGTCAAGAAGATGGACGAGATTCCCAGATGGGAACTGCCCGCGCCGGAGAGGGATCCCCGCCGGTTTGTCCGGCATCGGGTGAAACGGGGGGAATCTCTGGCGTCCATTGCCAGGAAATATAGAACGTCGACCCAGGCCATCCGTTCCTGCAATCCAGGCTTGTCCAGGAAAGGAGTTCGGGTCGGGCAGCCGCTTTCGATCCCGGTCGCGAGAAAAGCCGCCGCATCAACGGTCAGAGACTCCAGGAAAAAGACAACGTCCGGGGGAGCCGCCACCTATCGTGTGAAAAGGGGAGATTCCCTTTCAGAAGTGGCTGAGCGCTGTAACACGACCCCCGAGGAGATCCGGCGGCTCAACAGGATCAAAGGAAACAAGCTTCTTGCCGGCCAGGTGTTAAAGCTTCCGTCCCAGGGAAACGGTGAGGATTCCTCCGGGGAAACACCCGAAAAGAAGGTCCAGAAGAGCGGGAAAAAAGCGAAACCCGACGCCTCTTCCGCGGTTGAGGGAAGCAGGACATACAAGGTCCGCAAGGGGGATAATCTCTTTCGGATCGCCGTCCGCAACGGAACGAGCGTCGACAGTCTGAGAAAAGCTAACAACCTGGGGGACGGAGATTCCATTCAGCCCGGGCAGATCATCCATATCCGGTGATTTCCACCGACCCGCCGACATCCTGCGGAGCAGCCCGTCGAAGCGGCTCCGCAGGATGTCCGTTCATTCCCCGCCGCCGATCCGGTATCCCTTGATAAGGTAGAAAAGCTCCCGCTCCATCTCCCGCATGTGTTCCCCGTCCGCCTCCCGGGGATATTCGTGATCGTATCCCAAGAGGTGCAGGAGCCCGTGGATGAGCAGGTAGTCCTGATAGTCTTCCGGATTCAGACCTGATTCCAGGGCTTCCGCACGGGACCTCTCCACGGAAACCACAATGTCGCCCAAGATCCGGGGATTCAGATCTCCGAAAGGGCCTTCGGTCATAGAGAAGGAGATGACGTTGGTGGGATAATCCCGGTTGAGATAGGTCCGGTTGATCTCGCGAATCCCTTCGTCATCGAGGAAAAGCAGACTCACCTCGGCGTCATTCCGGCCGAACCTGTGGAGTACTTTACGCAGCGCGCTCCGCACCCGACGCCGGTCTATCTTTTCCTTTTTCTGTCGGTTTTCGATCAAGATATCCATTCTGTCCGTTGGAAGTGGATGACTCCTTCCGTCCGTTTGTTTCCCGGGCGGGTGGAGCCGGGTAGTCGATGCGATGATGGAACATGCCCGTCAGGATCCGGGTGAAGCTCTCGGCGATCATGTTCAGATCCATCAGCGTCAGGGCGCAGGAATCGAGCTGGCCGTCGGCGACCACCCGTTCGATCCGTTCCTGGACGAAGTTCCGGATCCTGGCCGGGGTTGGATTGGTCAGCGTCCTGGACGATGCCTCCATGACATCCCCCAGGAGAACGAGACCCGATTCGCGGCTTTGCGGTTTCGGACCGGGGTACCGGAAATCGCTTTCCGGAAGGGCCCGAATGGAAGGATCCTTGTCTTTGCGGGCCTTTTCGTAGAAGTAGGTGACCAGGCTCGTTCCGTGGTGCTCCCGGATGATGTTGAGGACGTCCTGGTTCAGGCCGGCCTGAGCGGCCAGTTCGCAGCCATCCTTGACATGGGCGGTGATGACCCGTGCGCTCATCCGGGGAGAGAGCTTTTCGTGCCGGTTTTCCCCGTCCCGCTGGTTCTCTATGAAATAGAGGGGTTTGGTCAGTTTCCCGATGTCGTGGTAATAGGCGCCCACTTTTGCCAGGAGGGAATTGGCGCCGATGCTCTCCGCGGCGGCCTCGACCATGGAGCCGAGGACGACACTGTGATGGTAGGTGCCGGGCGCCTCGATGATCATCCGCTGGAATATGGGCTGGTTGAGGTTGGCCAGTTCCAGGAGCTTGATGTCGGTCGTGTAGGGAAATACGCTTTCGAACAGGGGGCTTATGCCGGCCACGAGAATGCCTGACAGGAGCCCCCCGAGGAATCCCATGGCCAGTTTCGCCAGGATGGCCATATCGGACAGCGAACCTTGCAGGAGCCCCAGGCAGAGGATGATCGCCACGTTGACGATTCCGAGGAGGAAACCGGCCCGCAGGAAAGAAGACCGCTGACGGCAGTGGGCGATGTAGTAGGAGCCCACGATGCTGCCCAGAAGGGCATAGAACGTCATGGAGATGAGGCTGTCGAAGAGAAACGATGCCAGGACCGACGTGAATACGGCGAACAGGAGGGACAACTTCCTCATGATGAGAAAGGCGACCAGCATCGGGCCGAATGCGAAGGGAATGGCGTAATAGACCGCTTCGGTGGGAATGAAGGGAAAGGCGCGGTTTACCGCCCCCGCAACAAAAATCCCCGCCTTGATCAGCAGAAAATGAAGGAGAATCGTCAGGGAAAGAAAGATGCGATCCGCGTTTTCCTGGTGGGGTTTGCGAAGCCAGCGGCGGGCGACGGTGTATAGGGTCAGCGCGAAGAACATCGTCAGGAGCAGCATGCCCGTATACATGGCAATCTTTTCCGTCACGCTGTCGCTTTCGATCTTGTAAAGGGCCGTGATTTTTTCCAGGTCGGACGTCGTGATTTTCTGCCCTTCCCGGGTGATCACCTCCCCTTTCTGGACCTGGTAAAGGACGGGCTTGACTGTGTCGATGGCGGTTTTGCGCTCTTTTTCCGTTGCCGGCTGGTTCAGAATCAGGTTCGGTTGAATGAGCCTGGCGATCAGGCCGGTGGCGGCCCTCCGGATGTCTTCCCGTTCATCCTTCAGGACCAGGGAGGCTTTCCGGCGCACCAGATTCTCCGCGTCCCTAATGTGCCAGATCGGCGAGAGGTCCGACAGCCGCTCCTCCTGCTGGGTCTTGAGATCGCGGACGATGATACCGTTTCGGGTGTCCCGGGTGAGAAAGCTGACATTCGTAATCCACTCCGTCCGGTAGACGGACGTGAGCAGCCGGACGACCTTACCGGCCAGATCCGCCGAGAAGCGGTATTTCAAGAGGATCTGGAACTCCTGTTCCGGAATGGAAATCCCGAGGATCTGCTCCATTTCCTTGCGTCCCCGCCCGATGTCCCCAAGATCCTTGACCGTCAGGACACCCACCGACAGGGCCGTCCGGTCAATGCTCCGGATGGCTCCCTCCATGGCGGAAAAAGCTCGCTCGATCTGCAGCCGCTGCCGATCGGGCATATCCATATCCAGATCATAGATCGCAGGAAGGGAATTGACGGCCTCCATCCTCTTCAATTCCGTCGCAGCCTTGTCCTCCACGAAGAAATCGCGATCCGCCCGGATGTCTCTGGCGGCAATGGAGCCCAGCTTGTAGCTGGGCGGGATGAAATGCACCGAGGGAGTCAGGAGATAGGCAACGATGAGCGACAGAAAGATAGCGGTAGCCCACATCTGGAACTGCCGGTTCCTGGCGAAGGGAGGGAGGAACTGCACCTCACGGACGGCTTTCCGAAGGCTGGACGAAATGCTTTCAACGGTTCGGTCGATGGGATTCATGTTCCGTTATCATCCGCCCGTCTGCGGCTTCGGCCCAGATGGTTGTATGCCCGGATCACGTCTTGAACAAGGGGATGGCGGACGACGTCCAGTTCGCTGAAATAGACAAAGCGAATCCCGGAAATCCGTCCCAGGATCCGTTCCGCCTCGACGAGTCCCGAGGCCTTCTCTTCCGGCAGGTCGATCTGGGTGACATCCCCCGTGATGACCGCCTTCGATCCAAAGCCGAGCCGGGTCAGGAACATTTTCATCTGCTCGGAAGTCGTATTCTGGGCTTCGTCCAGAATCACGAAAGAATCATTCAAGGTGCGGCCGCGCATGAACGCGAGCGGCGCCACCTCGATGATGCCCTTGGAAATCATGGCCGATGCACGGTCGAAGTCCATCATGTCATGGAGGGCGTCATACAGGGGGCGCAGATACGGGTTGACCTTCTCGGAGAGGTCTCCGGGAAGGAATCCGAGCTTTTCACCTGCTTCGACGGCCGGCCGGGCCAGGATGATCCGGTGCACCTTCTTTTCCAGAAGGCAGGAAACTGCCATGGCCATGGCCAGATAGGTCTTTCCCGTTCCCGCCGGTCCGATGCCGAAAACCATGTCATGCTTGCGGATTGCATCGATATACCCCTTCTGCGCGATGCTCTTGGGGGTGATGGGACGCTTCTTGGAAGGGATGAAAACCGTATCAAGGAAGATTCTTTCCAGACTTGTCCGTGAGTCTTCCGATAGAATCCGGTGTGCGTAATCGATGTCGGACGAATAAAGCGGATATCCCTTTTCCGTTAAGGAATACAGCTGGTTGAGAAGATTCTTGGCCAGATCCACATCGTCCGCTTCACCGGAAATGGACAGGACATTGCCACGGACCCCCACCCTGACCGCCCGGAGTTTTTCGAGAAGCTTGATGTGCCGGTCGTGTTCGCCCAGCAGCGTCCGAAGAGTGTTGTTATCCGGGAAAACGATTCTTTCCTCGGATATTGAATCGGATCTAGGCTTCAAACCGTCATTCGCATGAAGAGACAAAGGAATGGAACAAACCCGAAATCGAGGGGAGACGCTATCATGATCTTTTTCCCAATGCAAACGTTTTGCGGGGATGCCTCGATCTCGTGTATACTCAAAACTCCCGGGAAATATGTTGCGGCAGGGTGCGGCTTCAATCTAACAGGCCTACCCGGGAGGCATTCAAGCGGAATAGGTCTTCACCGAGATATGAGGAAAAAGGCCCTGTATATCCCGAACCGACTCACAAAGGAGGCATTCCCCTTTTGCATGGTTTGAAATTCAGAAAAACCGATATGTTGCGCATCCTCGAGGACAGCCTCCAGACCCTCTCAGTGCCTCAATCTGTTCAGGTTGTCCTCCGGTCTGAGATCCGGGACAAAGACGTCTGGCTGGATCACGAAGGCATCGTGAAGGCCCTGGCCGATCTCGAGCGAAACGCCGTCGAAGCCATGCCCCGGGGCGGTACGCTGACGGTCTCCGGCGAGGAAAGCGCCGACAGGATCCTGATTACGATCCACGATACGGGGACGGGGATCCCGGAGGAATACATGGACGAGTTGTTTACGCCCTTCTTCTCGACCAAACCGGTCGGCGAGGGGACAGGACTCGGACTCCCGTCGGCATACGGCACGGTCAAGGCCCATCGGGGTGAAATGAGCATTGAATCGAACGCTCGTCAGGAAGACGGTCCCACCGGAACCACAGTGAGAATCTCGCTGCCGAGACGACTGATCCAGCCCCAGTCAGGGAAGCGCCCGATGATCCTCGATGATGAATGACTCCCGCGGGGTCAGATGCGCTCGACGTGGACCTGCTTGTTTCTCCTGGTAAGATCCTGAACGAGTTCGCGAATATACACCATGCGCATCGGCTCGCCGCGGATCAGGTCGGCAACCTGGTTGGGATTGATGGCTGAGCCGACAATCAGATGGATGTCGTCGGCATCGAGAAGATAACGCGCCAGGCGGGTGGCCGCATCGTCGTCATGGGGGAGATCTTCACTGGTTCCGGCATTCCGCATGAGTTCCACGGCCTGGCCCAGCGTCAGGATCCCCTCGGTCACGAGATCGAACCCCTTGAGGAGAGCCGTCGGGGGAGAGCCCTTCTTCCGGGCGGGTTTGTCATCCATCCGTTTCCAGGGAGGCACCCACTCCACCTCGAGCTTCCTGTCAAGAACACGGGCGGCCATCTGGGCGGTGCTTCCCCCGCAGATGATCTTGTATCCTTCGGCGGCCATCAGCATGGAAACGGCGCTTGTATCCAGGTTCCGATCGGCGGGGGGACCCGTGAGAACGGTGAGGGACACGGCCGGCCTGATTTTCATGGCGATGACCGTCGAATCGTCGCCGGGTTTGTCGTCGTAGAGCTTCATGCAGGTCCGCGACAGTGCAAGCATCAGCCTGTGCGTGTCCACCCCCGTCTGGACGAAGCGCTGCACAGCCAGTGCAATGTTCGGCCATCTCCACCCCAGCCGGTAAATTCCTCCGAGACCCGCGTGTTCGTAGCCGTCGCTGATCATGACAAGGTAGTCGCCGTCCCGGACGTCGAAGCGGGTTTCACGGATCAGTCGGCCGCTCACCTCCCGCTTATCCGTCTGCAGTTCGAAGATCGCATTGTCCCGGATCATGATCAGGGGAGGGGAGTCGAATTCCACGAGATGGGCGTGACGGCCTTCATTTACCGTCAGGACGGCGAACGTGGCGTAGGCGAGTTTTCTCACGTTGCATTCCGGGAGGGTCTCCACAATCGTCTGCATGACCTCTTCCACGGAGATCCCGGATTCAAAGAGACGGGCGGCGATCTCCGCCGTCAGCGTGGAGAGGATGCTCGCCTTCACGCCGCTGCCCAGGCCGTCCGATAAGACAGCGACGAAAGAATCCGGACCGGAACGGATAATGACCGAGTCCCCGCAGAGCTCTTCCCCTGCCTTGTTCAGGCTGCGCCATGAACACTCGACAACCTGCCTCACTCCCGATCTTCTCCTTCCAGCATCCTGGCCAGATGAGTCACGGTGGCCTTGGTCTCCGCCGTTGTCTCGCCCAGGAGATGGGCAATCTCATGGGCCACCCGCATCTGCTTCCCCAGGACCTCTCGCGTCCGTTCCAGGGTTTCCCGCCGGATGGCGAGAAACTGCTCTCTTTCCTGCTCCCGTTCCGTCACGTCCCGGATGATGGCTACCATGAGAAACTGTCCCTTGACGCGGAAGATGGACTGCTCTCCGACCAGGTCTTCCTTCAGCCGTCTCGTCTTGCCGATGACGGGCTCTCCCGTGTCGCGCACGTGGATGAAATCGTCCAGGACCGTGATGAGGCCTGAGAGGTGCGTGCCTTTCACCTCGGACATCGTTTTCCGGAACAGCGTCTCCGCCGAGGGGGACATGTCCTGAATCAGGAGATCGTCGTCGACGATGATGATTGCATTGGGCGTGGCGTCCATGACCACCTGGCGGAGCGATTCGGAACGGCGCCTCATGTAGGGAATGCACATGGTCACTTCCGCCATGCCCCGCAGGGTCGCCAGGGCCTTTTCCCGGCATGAGGAGTAGCCGCAGGCGCCGCAGTTCAACTCGTCGTCGGGGGTGTACTTGTTGATGCGATGGAGGACATGCTGAATGTCTTCCTCGCTGAACTCCGGAATGCGCTCCATCCTGTCCCGGTACCCCCTGCCCACGTCCGGCCAGTCCTCCCTGGGGATGGGCAGCTCGGGCTGGCATCGGCTCTGGAAACGGATCACCTTTTCCCGGGCTGCGTAGATGCCCCCTTCCATGCCGGCCATGACCGGCCCGTTGGCGCATCCTCCCTTGCACGCCAGGAGCTCCGCCATGGACGCATGGAGCCGTCCGGAGCGGATGTCCTCGAGGACATCCCGGCAGGCACGGAGCCCCGAGGCGATGACCATTCGCTTGTCCAGGATGTCGGTGTTCATCCTGGCCGTTCCGATCAGTCCGCCCTCGATGGGAAAAAGTCTTGCCATCCCCAGGGCCGGATCGCCCTCAAGCTCGCCGGCCTCCGGCCAGTCGATGTCCGCTTCCTTCATCCATTCCTGGAGACCCTGGAATGTCATGGCCGCCTGGACGACGCCGGCGACGGCCTCATCGTGGATTTCCATCTTCTTGGCAATGCAGGGGCCGATGAAAACGATGCACGCGTCGGGGCCGTATTTCCGGGCCAGGATCCGGCCGTGGGCGATCAGGGGCGACACAATGGGTGCCAAGTGGCCGATGAGGTCCGGGTAGTACTTTTCCACGAGATTCACGATGACCGGGCAGGAGGAGGTGATGACGGGCCAACTGTCCCTGGCCGTCTCCATGTATTCGCGATGGGCCTGGGCCACGATGTGGGCGCCGACAGCCGTTTCCTCGGCAGCGTGAAACCCGAGCGATTTCAAGGCATCCTCCACCTGCGCAAAGCTCCGAAGCGGGAAAAACGCGGGAATCGACGGGGCCACGGAGGCGACGACCCTCCTGCCATCCTGGAGGGCCTGGATCACCTCCTGCCTGGCGGAACGCACGCCTTTCGCCTTCTGTGGACAGACGCGGACACAGGTGCCGCACAGGATGCAGAGCTCCTGGACAACCTGGGCCTGTCCGTTCATAACCCGGATCGCCTTGACGTCGCAGTTCCGCACGCAGCGGTAACAGTCGTGGCACAGAGCTGTATTCGTGATGATGACCGGTTCGTTCATGATCGACCCCTCACGATCTCATGGTCGCTGACAAGCGGAATGATCTCACGGTAGAAAAAGGACTCCGCGTCTTCCGGCCGGATGCCGCTGAACTCGCGGTTGCCAACCGTCACGGAAACACCCTTGGAGCAGGCATCCATGCAGAAAGCGCCGACGATGTCGACAAGGCCCTCGAGTTTTTCCTTGACGATGAGCCGCTGGATTCCCGAGGCCAGTTCATCGGAGCCCCGGAGACTGCAGGAGCTGCCGACGCAGATGGTGATGACGAGCATGTGCCTTATCCCTCTCCTTCGAGTTCGCCGTTCAGGGCGGGCAACAGGTAGCGGTCGATAATGCCGGCGGCATCATCGGGATTGACGGCGCCGACGATCCGGCGACCAATGGTGATGTTGGGACCGTCCTGGCACTGCCCCGTGCAGAAGCGGGCCTTCACGCGGCAGCGCTCCAGGAGCCCCCGTCTTTTCAATTCGGCCGCCAGGCCTTCCAGCAGTCTCCAGGATCCCTTGATGTAGCAGTTCGTGCCGATACAGACCCCGACGTCCAGAAACGTTGAAGCGGCGCGGGGCACGTCGTCGGCCGCTTCCCGCGGGCGCATGGAGCGGCGCCGGTACGTCGTGTGGAGGGCGCGATGGGAAAGGTCGCTGTCCGGCTGTCCAAGCCAGTTCCTGTAGACGTCCTGGACGGACGGGTTGTCCTGGCTGGTCCGGATGGGTGCCTCCTGATCCAGCCGATACAGGACTTCCAGGCGGTACTCCGTATCGCTTTTCAGCTGGGGAGCCGGGTTGCCCGAGCCGTTGATGCATCCGCCCGGGCAGGCCATGACCTCGATGAGGTCGTAGGGGGCGTCGCCGGCCCGGATCCGGTCGATCATCCGCTGGGCGTTCTGCAGTCCGCTGACGACGGCCAGCCGGACGTCCGTCTCTCCCAGCCGAACCAGGGCTTCCTTGACCCCCTGCATGCCCCGGACCTCCTCGTAGTTGAAACTTTCCATCCGCCGGCCGGTGATCTTTTCCGAAGCCAGGCGCAGAGCGGCCTCCGCCACGCCACCGCTGGCCCCGAAGATGATTCCGGCGCCGCTGATCTTCCCGAAGAATGCATCCACGGCCGCGGGCTGGGTCGACAGGGGGTCGATGTGCCTCTCCTCGAACATGGCGATCACGTCGGTCGTCGTGATCACGATATCCACATCAGGAACCCCATCCGGACAGAACTCTGGGCGGGCGGCCTCGTATTTCTTGGCATTGCAGGGCATGATCGAGACGAAGAAGAGGAGTTCCGGCCTCAGGCGGAGCTCCCTGGCGAAGTACCGTTTCAGGACTGCGCCGAACATCTGCTGCGGCGACTTGCAGGAGGAAAGATTGGGCAGGATGTCCGGTGCCGTTTTCTCGCAGTAGTTCACCCAGGCGGGGCAGCACGACGTGATCTGCGGAAGCACGCCCCCCTCGGCGAGGCGGGAGAGGAATTCCGTGCCTTCCTCCATGATGGTGAGGTCCGCCGCCCAGCAGGTGTCGAAGACGAAGTTGAATCCCAGCTTCTTCAGCCCCGCGCTCAGCA
>CAZXMK010000012.1:0-26010 GCA_964641935.1 uncultured Syntrophaceae bacterium | reverse complement strand
TCCCCAGGGACTTGGACATCTTCTCGGAGTTGATCCGGACAAATCCGTTATGCAGCCAGTAGTTGGCGAAGGGCTTCCCGTAGGCGCCTTCGGACTGGGCGATCTCGTTCTCGTGGTGGGGGAAGATCAGGTCCTCGCCGCCGCCGTGGATGTCGAAGGTCTCGCCGAGAAAGCGCTGGCTCATGACGGAGCACTCGATATGCCAGCCCGGCCGGCCGGGGCCCCAGGGGCTGTCCCACCAGGGCTCCCCCTCCTTGCTGGCCTTCCAGAGGGCGAAGTCCAGGGGGTTCCGTTTCCGCTCGTTCACGTCCACCCGGGCACCCGCCAGCATGTCTTCCAGGTTGCGACCGGAGAGCTTCCCGTAGCCTTTGAATCCCTCCACGGAATAATAGACGTCCCCATCCATGGCATAGGCCAGTCCCTTTTCCTCCAAGGTCCGGATGAGGCGGATCATGCCCTCGATGTTCTCCGTCGCCTTCGGTGTCACCTTGGGAGGTTCGATGCCAAGAGCCCCCATGTCCTCGTTGTGCCGGGCGATGAAGCGCTCCGAGACGTCTCCGATGGTCGTCTTCTCCCGGTTGGCCCGTTCGATGATC
Source organism: uncultured Syntrophaceae bacterium (assembly GCA_964641935.1). GTDB lineage: Bacteria > Desulfobacterota > Syntrophia > Syntrophales > PHBD01 > PHBD01. The sequence goes on along the minus strand of CAZXMK010000012.1, from coordinate 25,414 downwards.
TTGTCGTCCACGTCGGTGAAGTTCTTGACGTAGGTGACATTGAAGCCGGCATAGCGGAAGTAGCGGTTGATGACGTCGAAAACGACGGCGGAGCGGGCGTGGCCGATGTGGCAGACGTCATAGGCGGTGATCCCGCAGACGTACATGCCCACCTTTCCGGGCGCGATGGGTTTGAACTCCTCTTTCCGTTTCGTCAGGGTGTTGTAGAGTTTCAGGGACATGAAAACTCCTCCGTGTCCGTGGGCAGGCGATCCGCCAGGAAATCGTTTCAACGCTTCGCCTGCAGGATTATCGAAACCGCCAGTCCTTGCGATCCGGGGGAGCCGCACCGCATATCAGGCAGTCCTCACGGGAACACGGACAGCATGCCGAGCCCCGCGTCCTCCGGGAAACCGCACATCAGGTTCATGTTCTGGACGGCCTGCCCCGAGGCCCCCTTTACCAGGTTGTCGATGGCGGACAGCACGATGACCCGGCCCGTCCGCTTGTCCGCCACCACGCCGATGTCGCAGAAGTTGGTTCCCTTGACCGACGAGATGTTGGGGACGCTGCCCTCCCGGTAGACCCGGACGAAGGGCTCCCGCTCGTAAAAACGGCGGAACCGCTCCGTCAGGTCCCCTGTGGACAGGCTGCCTGTCAGGCGGGCGTAAAGGGTGCTCAGGATTCCCCTGTTCACCGGGAGCAGGTGAGGGGTGAACGAGAGGAATATCTCCCGGCCGGCGAGAACGCCCAGCTCCTGCTCGATCTCCGGCGTGTGCCGATGCTGGCCCACCTTGTAGGCCTTGAACCCCTCGTCGACCTCGCAGAAGAGCGAGCCGATCTGGGCCTCCCGGCCGGCTCCGCTCACGCCGGACTTGGAGTCGGCGATGAGCGTCTCCGTGTCGATCAGGCCCTCTTTCAGGAGCGGCGCAAACCCGAGGATGATGCTGGTGGGATAGCATCCGGGATTGGCAACGAAGCGGGCCGACCGGATCTCGTCCCGGTACAGCTCGGGAATTCCGTACACCGCTTCCCGGATCAGATCCGGGGCGCCGTGCTTCTCGTACCAGGTCTCGAAGGTCTCCACCTTCCGGAGTCGAAAGTCGGCGCTCAGGTCGACGACCTTCTTCCCGGCATCGAGAAAATGGGAAGCGACCTTCATCGCCCCGCCGTGCGGAAGGGCCAGGAAGACAAAGTCCGCCGCCTCGGCCACCTCTTCCGGAGAGGCATCGAGAAAGACCAGGTTTGTCCGGTCCGTAAAGACGGGATAGAGATCGGAAACCGCCATTCCCTTGTACTGCCGGGACGTGACGGCCGTGACCTCCACATGGGGATGGTTCAGGAGGATCCGTAGAAGCTCCTGGCCCGTGTATCCGCTGGCTCCGTAAATACCGACTTTCATGGGTCGCCACCAGGAATCTCCGGCTTCGGCGGACGCCGGATTGAGGGAATGAGAATGCCCGGAAGGGGCTGAAAAAAAAAGGGAGGCCCGAAAGCCCCCCTCTCCGTTAGCGCTTGGAGAACTGGAATCGCTTCCTGGCCCCCGGCTGGCCGTACTTCTTGCGCTCCTTGATGCGGGAGTCCCGGGTCAGGAATCCGGCCCGCTTCAGGACGGAGCGCAGATCGGCGTCGAAGTCGATGAGTGCCTTGGCAATTCCGTGCTTGACGGCCCCGGCCTGGCCTGCGCTGCCGCCGCCGTTCACGTTGATGTAGAAATCGAAAAGACCCTTCTTTCCCGTGATCTCCAGCGGCTGCTGGATCAGCATCTTCAGGCTGTCCCGGGTGAAGTAGTCGTCGAAATTGCGTTTGTTGACGACCAGTTGGCCGGTGCCTTCCTTCATGTAAACCCTGGCGATGGCCGTTTTCCGCTTGCCCGTTGCGTAGAAGCGTTTTTCCATGTTCCTCTCCAGATCGAATCTTCCCTGCTGTTGCCTACAGCTCGAGCGTCCTGGGGCTCTGGGCCTCATGGACATGGGTGCTGTCTTTGTAGATCTTGAGCTTTCTGAGCATCTGCCTTCCCAGGGTGTTCTTCGGGAGCATGCCCCGGACAGCGATGCGGAGCACCTCTTCCGGCCGGGTCTGCAGGAGTTTTCCCGCCGCAATGGACTTCAGTCCTCCCGGATAGCCGGAGTGCGAGTAATACATCTTGTCGGTGAGTTTCTTGCCCGTAAGAACCACCTTGCCGGCGTTCACAACAATGACAAAATCCCCTGTATCCACGTGGGGCGTATAGACCGGCTTGTGCTTGCCCCGAAGCCGCGATGCAATCTCGCTGGCCAGCCGGCCCAGCGTCTTACCCTCGGCGTCCACGACGTACCAGTCCCGCTGTACGTCTTCCTTTCTGGCGCTGTAAGTCTTCATTGGATGATCACCAGCCATGTAAAATTGAAAGGTGGAACCTACGCAATCCGGGTGGGTTTGTCAAGGAAAAATCCTTGTCCGGAATGCTTGCGGAAACGCAGGCGGGCTGTTATCCGCGCTCCATGCACGGGGCTCAGAGGCCGTACAGGGAGAGCTTGACTGCATAGACCCGGTCCGGCTCCTCCACACCATTCGCCAGATAGGTGACGTTGTCGGAGAAACTGACCCTGATCTCCCAGCATTGCCGCCTGTACTGGAGGCTGTACGTGCGCTCCACGTCCTTGTTGTCCAGGCGGTTCCGGCGATGGGTATACATGACGTCCAGGGACGGCGTGATGACGGCCTTGATCGTCAGATTTAACTCCTCCAGGGTGTCCTTCGTGTACCGGTATCCCGCCGTGATCGAATCCTTTCGTGCATCGGACAGGGTCAGATCGTAATTGGTCTGCGTCCATCCTCCCGTGTTGACGTCCAGCTTGTTCCGGGCCGCGAAGGTAAGGTAAGAAACCGGCGTCAGGTCCAATTCCATGTCCATCACGCTGAAGGGCCTGTTTCCCGTCGACCCCACCTCCACGGACCGCCGTGCTTCGATGATGTCGAACGTCTGGGCCAGCTTCAGGCGGACCCATTCCTGATAGGTCGTTTTGCCCGTTTTCCTGTCCTTGCGGCGGGCCGTGAGGGTGTTCGTCACGGAATACGTGACGGCGTTCATCTCGCTGACCGCGGTGGCAAAATCGGGAATGTCCGCCTGGGCCGTATTCGGGATATAGCCGTACGTCACCTCCGGTTTGATGGCATGGCGTATCTTGTCCACTCCCAGCAGGTTGACGGAAAAGATTTTCTGGACTTCCGTCGACATGGTGGCTCCCATGTGGAAGAGTTGCCGCTCCCCCTGGCGGGTGTCCGTGGTCAGGCTGACGCTGTCGTCCCGGCTCCAGAACGTCCCCTCCCAGCTCATGAACGGCGTGACCTGGAACCGCTGGAAAAACGTCTTCGGCAGGCTGATGGTCGGCTTGACGTCCAGCAGGTGCCCCTTCTGCCCGGTGTTCCGGTAGAAATAGTCATAGACGCCGTTGAACTGGACGTACAGCGGCGTGTCCGGGATCTGTTGCTGCGTGGTGGTGAAGGTGATCTCCGGGTAGCGCTGCAGCGTCGCCGCGTTGGTCGACTTGGTAAAGTCGTCGGTATAGCGGATGGCGGCGGTCAGGTTGGCGTTGGTCCAGTCCTTCACATAACGGATGCTTGAATCCAACTGGGTCAGGGATTCATTCGCCAGGAAAGAGACCCTACGGAAACGGTCCGATGGATCGCTGGAGTAGGAAGACAGGAAATAGTTGTGGGATGAGAAATCCCGGAAGTAGAAGGCGTCGGAGACCTTGGCGATGTCCGCCCGAATGTAGCTGTTGTTCGCGAACCGGGTCTCATGATTCCACCACAAGGCCCATCTGCGCTGGCCCGATGACCAGTTCCGGCTTATGAAACCCAGGTTCTCGGTGATCTCTTTCCGGTCGCTGAGGACGTCGCCGTAAAACGTGCCGAAAGAGCCGCCCGCCGTGACATACCGCACCTCGAGCCCTTCCTGGACTCCCCGCTTGCTCATGGCGCGCGTGTAAAGTGTGGCGTCCATGTTCTTGGTTGCGGCCCAGTAGAACGGCACTTCGACGTCCACACCCAGTTTGTCTCTTGAATAGCCGAAATAGGGCAGGAGAAAACCGGTCTGCCGTGTCGTCTTGGCCGGAAACATCAGGAACGGGGCATAGATCACGGGCTGGTTCCGTACCTCGAAACGTCCGTGATAAATCTTGCCGTACCCGTCGACGGTAACGTCAAGCTCGCGGCCGGTAAATCGCCAGTCGGGTTTGTCGCCGTCACAGGGCGTGGCCGAGACATTCTCCACCCAATAGGTTGCCTCGGCCCGCTTTTCGATCCGGTCTCCCTGCACGTACATATGATTCTTCGCCAGGAAGAGACGGCCCTGGTAGATGACCCCCGTCTTGGCCTCGATCTTGAGCGTCCCCCTGTCTCCCTCCAGGATGTCCCCGTCGCCGAGGACCAGAACGTGCCCTTCCGCCGACGCCTCATCGGTGGTCCGGTCAATGCGGACCTTCTCCGCCACGAGGACGGTGCTGTCATAGGTTATAATCACGTTACCCGCGGCCAGATACGCCTCCGGATCCTGCTCAAATCCAAACCGGTCCGCCTCAACCTCGACCGGCCCGCTCTTCCCGGCAGGCGGGGGGACGCTCTCCTTATCGGGGTACAGGACATGCCGTTCAAGGCCGTCTGCCGCAGTTGCCCCGGGCTCCGGCCGCGAAATGAAAAGGGGAAGAAATCCCGCCCGGGTGACCTTGAGAAGAAGCGGCTCGCCTGGGAAACCGGAGATGGAGAAACGACCGTCGCGGTCGGTTTCGACCCGGGTCTGGGGCCTGTGAGCCATCTCCACCCGGGTCTGGGGAAGGGGCCTGCCGAAGGGATCCGTTATGATTCCGGTAAATGTCCGGAAAGCCGGCTCGGCCTGGGCTTCGCTTTCCACATCCACTTTTTCCTGCGGGACGGTTTTCCCGACCGCCGGGTCATTCGCATCTTCCGACACAGCGCGGCTTTGCGTAGAATCCGTTGACAAAACCGCCGAAACAGAGGCCGCGGGCTCTACGGCAGCAGCAGCGGTCAAAGGAAAGAAGACAGGAAAGGAAAGGAATAGAAACAGGAAAAGCGTAATGATGCGGTTGTATTGGCCTGCACCCATGGGTCCCGTTCTCGGTTGTAAGCGGATATCCTTAGTACATTCCTGAATTTACGGAGGGCTTTCCCTATCATATTCTGCCGCGGGAGGGAACAGCTTTTTCATGGCACCGACAAGATAGAGCGAGCCGGTCACGCAGATCAGGCCGTGCTTCCCCGCTTTTTCCCGGGCCCTCTGCAAGCCCTCCCGGGGATCCGGGCAGACGTCGATCGGAACGGACAGCAGACGGGAGGCGACCTTCCGGAGTTCACCCGGCGGCATGCCCCTCTCCGAAAGGGTTTCGGTCAGAATCACTTCCGAGGCCACACCGCGCATTCTTTTCAGCATGGAGGCGGCATCCTTGTCTTCCAGAACGCCGAACAGGAAGACCACGGGCCGGAAAGCCGCTTCCCGTTTGAGGTCCCGGCAGAGAACGGACATGGCGGCAGGATTGTGGGCCCCATCCAGGATGATCGGCGGATCTCCCGGGATTGTTTCCATCCGACCGGCCCAACACGTCATGGCCAGGCCGGTCCGGATCGGCGCCCCGTCCACCGGAAATCCACGCTCGGCCATGACTTCCAGCGCGGCAAGGGCCACTGCGGCATTGTCGATTTGATGCCGTCCCCGAAGCGGGCGGGGGAGGGATCGCTCCCTCCAGGTCCGTCCCCGGAAAGAAAAGCTTTCCCCAGCCGTGGACCGGACCTGGAAATCCCGCCCGAGCCGGAACAGCGTTGCATTCCTCCGCCGGCATTCCTCATCGAGAACATGTCGAACCGAAGGCTGGTACACTCCGGTGACACAGACCCCCTCCTCCCGGATAATCCCCGCCTTTTCAACGGCGATATTTCGAAGCGTCCTGCCCAGGTAGGCCGTGTGCTCCAAGCCGATCGTCGTAACCACCGAGACCACGGGGCATGCAACCACATTGGCGGCATCGAGCCTGCCACCCATGCCGACTTCAAGGACGGCGACATCGGCACCGGTTCGACGAAATTCAAGAAAAGCGATGGCGGTGAGAAACTCGAAATAGGTGAGGAGGTCTCCGGAAAGGTTTCTTCTAATTTCTTCAACGTGAAGGGAAAAATGATCCTTCCCGATCCAGCGGCCCGCAACCTGGATTCTTTCCCGCAGGTCCACCAGATGCGGGGACGTATAGAGGCCGACGCGGAGGCCTGCGGCCTGAAGAACGGAGGCCATTACGGCCGCCACGGACCCCTTTCCGTTTGTGCCCGCGATGATCGCGGTGGGAAAGGCCTCTTGAGGGTTGCCCAGGCGGTCCAGAACACGCTTCAGGCGGTCCAGGCCGAGCCGGATACCCATTCCGCCGAGGCTGGAGATGTACTGAAGAGATTCCTGATAGGACATGATCAAAGCGCACCGACGGAGACGACAAGAAAAAGCCATGGATCCGGCGGATGCAACACGCCTGCCCATGGCCTCTCTGAACCTGATGATGACCTGTCCGGCTATTCGACCTTGAAGACCTCGTCTCCGGGCCGAACCCGATCAGGCACCTTGATCCCGATGTAATCGCCCGCTACGGCCGTCTCCACTTTCTGGTTGTTCACTTCCATGGAATCGATCACCAGCGTCAAATCCGTGGTATGGCCGAAAAACTTGATGGATTCCCCGACCTTGAGTTCCCCGTCCGTGATCTTGACGGCGGCGACGCTTGGTTTCGCAAAGAACTTCACAACTTCTCCGACTTTGATATCCGCCATGGTACCTCCTTTCGTCGGTTATCCTTTTCGGGAGATGAACCCGTTTTTTCCCGTGCTGGTTACGTAGCTCCGAACCTGGAAAAAGACAAGAAAAAAGAGAGGCAGGCCTGATCAGCCTGCCTCTCGATGGTTCGCTCTTCAACCGGCCCGGCCGGCTGCGGATCTATGACGCCTTCTGCCTGGCCTTCGATGCCTTTTTGGCCTTCTGGGCCTTTTCCTTCTCTTCCCCGACGAACTCGATGAGGGCCATGGGAGCGTTGTCCCCGGTCCGGAAACCGGTCTTTACGATTCTCGTGTAGCCTCCCCTGCGATCTTTGAACCGCGACGAGATCTTCTCGAACAGCTTCTCCACGACATCCCGGTCCCGCACATAGGCCAAGGCCTGGCGCCGGGCATGCAGATCACCCCGTTTTCCCAGCGTCACCATCTTTTCAGCGATACGCCGCAGTTCCTTCGCCTTGATGTCCGTTGTCTCGATCTTCTCGTATTTCAGGAAGGAAGTAACCATGTTGCGGAACATGGCTTTTCGGTGGCTGGAGGTCCTTCCGAGTTTCGTTGTCAGTTTCCGGTGACGCATGAGTCCGGTCCTTTCCTCGACGGCTGGTTAACTGTCACGGCTTGCGCCGATCTCATCCGCATCGGCGGCCCGGTTCCAGGGCGGGAATTCGAGCTTCATCCCGAAATTCAGGCCCATTTCGTCCAGAATCGTCTTGATTTCGTTAAGCGATTTCCTTCCGAAATTCTTCGTCTTGAGCATTTCTGCTTCCGACTTCTGGACCAGCTCCCCGATGAGCTTGATTCCCGCGTTCTTCAGGCAGTTGGCCGAGCGCACGGAGAGCTCCATGTCGTCGACACTGCGGAGCAGCATTTCGTTGACGTCCCGCTCCGGTTCCTGCGCAGGTGCCTCTTCTTCCTCCACTTCATCGAAATTGATGAAGGTGTCCAGTTGATCCTTCAGGATTTTAGCGGCGTACGCCACTGCATCCTCGGGCAGAACACCCCCGTCGGTCCACACCTCGAGAATCAGCTTGTCATAATCCGCCACCTGGCCGACACGGGCATATGTCACGGTATAATTGATTTTCTTGATCGGCGAGAAGATTGCATCGATGTTGATCGTCCCTTCCGGCTGATCGACATCCCGCTCCCGCTTCGCCGGGACATAGCCCTTCCCCGTCTTCACGACCATGGAGGCCGAAAACGGTGCTTCTCCCGACAGGGTGGCGATGTAGTGCTCCGGGTTGAGCACCTCCACGGTTCCATCCGTGACGATGTCCGCTGCCGTTACAGTTCCGCTCTTCGTGCGGTCAATGGTTACCGTCCGGGGGCCTTCGCCGTGCATCTTGAAACGCACGCCCTTGATGTTGAGGATGATGTCCGTCACATCCTCTTTCACCCCCGGAATTGTGTCGAATTCATGAAGGACACCGTCGAACTTTACGGAAACAACCGCCGCACCCTGAATGGATGACAGGAGCACCCTTCGCAGGGCGTTGCCCAGCGTGATGCCGAATCCTCTCTCCAGGGGCTGACACGTGAACTCTCCATAGGAACGGGTATGCGTGCCCTCATCGCACTCGATACGTTTGGGCCGTATCAGACTGCGCCAATTGCTTTGCATAGACGTGATTTCCTTTCCGCCACTCTCAAGCCGGGCCGTCAGCCGTTATTTCGAATACAGCTCGACGACCAGCTGCTCCTGCACGGGCATGGTGAGTTCTTCTCGGCTGGGAAGGGCCTTGATGCCTCCCCGGAAGTTCTCCTTATCCAGTTCCAGCCAGGAGGGAACCCCCCGCCTGGCCACTGTCTCCATGGCCTCGATGATTCTTTCCACTTGCCGGCTCCCCTCTCGAATCTCGATCGAGTCACCGGTTTTCACCAGATAGGAGGGAATGTTGACCGGTTTGGAATTCACCAGGAAATGGTTGTGCCGGACCAGTTGTCGGGCCTCCGTCCGGGAACTGGCAAAGCCCATCCGGAAAACCATGTTGTCCAGTCTGCGCTCCAGAAGAACCAGCAAATTGGTTCCGGTGATGCCTTTCTGCCGATCCGCCATCTCAAAATAACCGCGGAACTGCTTTTCCAATACTCCGTACATCCTCTTCAGTTTCTGCTTTTCTCTCAACTGGACGCCGTAATCGGAGAATTTTTTCCGAATCTGTCCGTGCTCGCCGGGTGCATAACCGCGCCGCTCGTATGCGCATTTCTCACTGTAACAACGGTCTCCCTTGAGGAACAGCTTCAGTCCCTCTCTCCGGCACCGCCTGCATGCGGATTCCGTGTATCTCGCCAACGGTTCCTCCCTCAGTTCATCTGCAAATATTGTTGGAAATCTGCCCGGCCGAATCAAGACCGGGTCTTACACGCGCCGCCTCTTGGGCGGACGGCATCCGTTATGGGGAATCGGGGTGACGTCCCGGATCAGGCTGATATTCAGACCGGCGACCTGGAGCGCCCTAAGGGCCGATTCCCGCCCCGCACCGGGCCCGCGCACATATACCTGTACGGTTCTCATCCCGTGCTCCTTGGCCTTCTTGACCGCATCTTCCGCCGCCATCTGCGCCGCGAAGGGGGTGCTCTTCCGGGAACCCTTGAAACCCTGGACTCCCGCAGAGGACCAGGCGATCACGTTCCCGCTGAGGTCCGTAATGGTTATGATCGTGTTATTGAACGTCGACTGGATATGGGCAACCCCTTCCGCGATGTTCTTTTTTTCCTTCTTCTTGCCCGTCTTTCGCGCTGGCCTAGCCATGATTCCTCCGTAAGCGCTTGGTCGCTACTTTTTCTTGGCTCCGACACCCCGCCTTGGGCCTTTTCGGCTCCGGGCGTTGGTTCGGGTACGCTGTCCTCGCACGGGCAGTCCTTTCCTGTGCCTCAAACCGCGATAGGACCCCAGATCCATCAGCCTCTTGATGGCCATGGATATATCCCGTCGAAGATCTCCCTCCACCTTGTGTTCTCGGTCGATGATATTCCGGATGGCGGTGATCTCCGCGTCCGCGAGGACATCCGTCTTCGTCTCGGGAGCGATCCCCGCTTCCTTGAGGATCTGCAGGGACTTCGTCCGACCGATGCCATAGATGTAGGTCAGGGCAATCTCCATCCGCTTGTTTTTCGGCAAATCCACTCCAGCAATGCGCGCCACTGAAAACCTCCTGGTACGAATTATCCCTGACGCTGCTTATGCTTCGGATTCTCACAGATGACCCTGAGCACGCCACGCCTCTTGACGATCTTGCACTTGTCACAGATTTTCTTCACGGAAGACCGCACTTTCACGACATTCCCTCCCTGCTGTCCTGCCGCCCCTTCCCTGCTTGATCCGGGGCGGCTCGCTGGCCGGGCTATTTTGCCCGATATATGATCCTTCCACGGGTCAGGTCATATGGCGAAAGCTCCACAGTGACCCGGTCGCCCGGCAGAATCTTGATAAAATGCATTCGCATCTTCCCGGAGATATGAGCCAGAACGCGGTGACCGTTTTCCAGCTCCACCCGGAACATGGCGTTCGGCAACGGTTCTACAACCCTGCCTTCCACCTCTATGGGTTCTTCCTTTGCCATGGCTCCGTACCGGATCCTCCAGATCCCCTGCAGAAGACTCTGCTCTTAATGAAGGCGGCTCAAGATCACGGGACCGTTTTTCGTGATGGCGATGGAATGCTCGAAATGGGCGGACAGCCTTCCATCCGCTGTCACGACCGTCCATCCGTCATTCATCACCCGAACCCGCCATCCGCCCTGATTTACCATGGGTTCGATGGCCAGCACCATTCCCGACTTCAACTCGATCCCGCGCTTCTCCACGCCATAATTCGGAATCTGGGGTTCCTCATGCAGCGCCCGTCCGATTCCGTGACCGACGAAATCCCTGACAACGGAAAAGCCGGCATTCTCCACATGCTTCTGGACGGCAGCGGAGATGTCTCCCAGCCGCTGACCGCTTCTCGCCTGTTCAATTCCTTTGTAGAGGCATTCCTCGGTAACGCGGATCAGCCTTTTTGCCTCTTCGGAAACCTCGCCCACGGGAACCGTGATGGCGGCGTCTCCGTAAAAACCCTTGTACAGTGCTCCGAAATCCAGCCCGACAATGTCTCCGTCCTTGAGCACCCGGTCGGACGGCATCCCATGGACCACTTCTGCGTTCACGGAAGAACAGAGCGAAAAAGGATAGCCCCTGTATCCCTTGAAGGCCGGCTTCGCTCCCTTTTTCCTGGCCAGCATTTCCGAGTGCTCATCCAGTTCCAGGGTGGTGATCCCCGGCTTCACCATGATCGCCAGTTCGCTGAGTATTTCCGCCACAATACGATTGGCGCTGCGAATGGTTTCAATCTCTTCCGGCGATTTCAGGATAACCATGACAGCCGTCGAAGCTTTCCGTTTTCAACGCCGCTTTGCCAGGCGGCCTTTTTTAAGGAATCCTTCGTACTGCCGCGTCAGAAGATGTGTCTCAATCTGACCCGCCGTGTCCAGAGCCACGCCAACCACGATCAATAAAGCGGTTCCACCGAAATAAAATGGAACGTTGAAATTGCTGATCAGGATGCTTGGCAGCACGCACACCGCGGAAACATAAATGGCGCCTCCGAAGGTCAGTCTCGACAGCACGGCGTCGATATATTCTGCCGTTTTCTTTCCCGGCCGGATACCGGGAATATAACCGCCATATTTCTTTATGTTATCTGCCACGTCGACGGGGTTGAAAACAACCGCTGTATAAAAATAACAGAAGAAGACGATAAACCCCACGTACAGAAGTTCATAAGCCATCCTGCCCGGAACCAGCGCATCGGAGACAACTTTCATCCATGGGTGTGTGATGAAGTTGGCCAGCGTTGCCGGGAACATGATGATCGATGATGCAAAAATGGGCGGAATGACGCCTGCCGTATTTACTTTCAGCGGCAGGTGCGTTGTCTGTCCCCCGTACACCTTTCTTCCTACGACCCGCTTTGCATACTGGATCGGAATTCTCCGCTGCGCGCTTTCTACGTAAACAATCACACCGACAACACCGACCATCAGAATGATCAGAATGAGAATGAAGAATATTCCCATTTCACCGCTGGAAAGCAGCCGAAACGTGTTGAAGATCGCCGCGGGAGCGCGGCAGACAATTCCGGCAAAGATGATCAGCGAAATCCCGTTTCCGATTCCCCTCTCCGTGATCTGCTCACCCAGCCACATAATGAACGCCGTACCCGCCGTCAGGGTGATCATAGTCATGAGGCGGAATCCCCACCCGGGTTCGAGGACGATCGATGCGCCGGTGGGCCCGGCCATGCTTTCGAGTCCTACCGCGATTGCGAACCCCTGGATGATGCTCAGCAGAACCGTACCGTACCGGGTGTACTGGGTGATTTTCTTTCTTCCGGCCTCACCCTCCTTGGAAAGCCTTTCCAGGTGAGGAATGGCGATGGTCAGGAGCTGCAGTATGATGGAGGAACTGATGTAGGGCATGATGCCCAGGGAGAACACGGAGAAGTTGCTCAGCGCTCCTCCCGCAAACATGTCAAAGAGCCCCAGGAGAGATCCCCTGGCGTGCTCGAAAAATGCGGCCAGCGCCACGGAATCGATGCCGGGGGTTGGAACGTGCGCCCCGATCCGGTAAACCGACAACAGCAAAAAGCTGATGAGGATCCTTTTCTGGAGCTCCGGGATCTTCGGGATGTTTGATAACCCGCCTATCAAGTTCAGGCCCCCTCGACGACGGAGCCGCCGGCGGCAAGAATCTTCTCCCTGGCCCCCCGACTGACCATTTCAAGTTTCACCGACAGGGGCCGGTCAAGCGTTCCTTTCCCGAGAACCTTGATCCCGTCACCGGCGTGATGAACGAGACCGCTCTGGATCAGGAGCGATTCATCGATGATCGATCCCTCGGGAAAGCGGTTCAACTGGCCGATGTTGATGATTGCGATGTCCTTGCGGAACGGATTCCGGAATCCCCTTTTGGGAAGCCTGCGGTACAAAGGCATCTGGCCGCCTTCAAATCCCGGATTCCTGCTGCTCCCGGAGCGCGCGTTCTGTCCTTTGTGCCCCCGGCAGGACGTCCCGCCGTGACCGGACCCTTCGCCCCGGCCGACACGTTTCTTTTTCTTTCGCGAACCCTCGGAGGGTTTCAATGATCCAAGATTCATGAGTTGCGAACCTCGATTTCTTCCACCGAGACCAAGTGGATCACCTTTTGTACCATTCCACGAATGGCCGGTGTGTCCTCCAGGACGACGGTCTTGTTCATCTTCCCCAGCCCGATTCCCTTGAGAACCTTGCGATGGGCCTCCGGCCGTCCTATATAGCTCTTGACCTGCGTGATCTTCAGTTTCTTATCCACGGCTGTATCTCCCGGTTCCTCAGGACTTTCCCCTCAGAGCCGCAATGTCCTCCGGCCGCTTCAATCGCGTGAGCCCCTCCAGCGTGGCCTTCACCAGATTGTGCGGGTTGTGGGACCCCAGGCACTTCGTCAGAATGTTGTGCACTCCGGCGCATTCGAGGACGGCTCTCACGGCACCGCCGGCGATCAACCCGGTCCCTGCGGAGGCGGGCTTGAGCAAAACCTTTCCGGCTCCAAACTCACCAATTACCTCGTAGGGGATCGTCCCCCCGATAACCGCAACGGGAACCATGCTCTTCTTCGCCTGCTCCATCCCCTTGCGAATTGCTTCCGGCACTTCGTGTGCCTTTCCGAGGCCGGCTCCCACCGAGCCTTTGCCGTCGCCTACCACAACAATGGCGCTGAAGCGAAACCTTCTTCCGCCCTTGACGACCTTCGCCGTACGGTTGATGGTAATGACGCGGTCGAGGAGCTCCGACTCCTCCATGCCTCTCTTCTCCAAGGAACCCTTCCTTCCTTCAAACTCTCGGCTCATATTAGAAATCCAGACCGGCCTCCCGCGCTGCATCGGCCAGGGCTTTTACCCGGCCATGAAAGAGATAAGCCCCCCTATCGAATATGACCTGCCGGACACCCAGATCAACCAGGCGGCTTGCCACAAGCTTGCCGACCTCCCGGGCTGCGTCCTGCTTTTTCAGATCCGTCACGCGGCCGCGAAGATCCGCATGCAGCGTGGAGGCCTCCACCAGCGTTCTGCCTTCCTGATCGTTGATGGCCTGCACGTATATGTGCTTCGAACTCCGGAACACGGAAAGCCTGGGCCTGGCACCCGTGCCGAAGATCTTGGCTCGAACCCTCTTCTTCCGCTTATCCTTGATCCGCTGAATCCTCTTGGACGACAATGGCTCACCTCTCTGTCGCGGCGCCTCGGCATTTACTTGGAGCCGATGGATTTCCCAACTTTCCTGCGGACGGTCTCACCGACATACCGGATCCCTTTTCCCTTGTATGGCTCCGGCTTTCGGAGCGCCCGGATCTCGGCGGCTACACGGCCGACCAGCTGCTTGTCTATCCCTGTGACAAGCAGGTTCACCTGCTTGTCGATTTTCACGCTGACTCCTTCCGGAATCGTATATTCCAGGGGAGTGGAGTAACCGACAACGAGCTTCAAACGGTTATTGTCAACCATCTCGGCCCGGTATCCGACCCCTGCAATCTCCAGTTTCCTCTCAAAGCCCGAACTGACACCCTTTACCATGTTGGCAACGAGGGTTCTCGTCAATCCGTGGAAGGATCGATCAAAGCGATTGTCGGAATTTCTCTGGATTGTGATCTGGTTATCCTCCACGACCATCCGAACTCCGCTGGGAATCGATGCCGAGAGGCCCCCCTTCGGACCGTCCACCCGGACCGTGCTTCCCTCTTGATGGATCTTCACTCCGTTGGGAATCTCTATTGGTTTCTTACCAATCCTGGACATGGAATGCGTTCTCCTGCACCTTGCTTTCCGCCGCGCTTGTTACCAGACGCTGCAGATAACTTCACCGCCAACGTTCTGTTCCCTCGCCTCCCGATCGGTCATGAGGCCCTTGGACGTGGACAGAATCGCTATGCCGTAGCCGTTCAGAACCTTCGGGATCTTTTCACAGCCTACATAAACCCTTCTGCCTGGCTTGCTTACCCTCTGTATACCTGTGATGACCGTCTTTCTGGGATCCGGATACCTGAGGTACACCCGCAGGAACTCCATCCCTTTGCCGTCCTTCTTCACATCGAATCCACCAATGAATCCGGACCGCTTCAACACCTTGGCGATATCCAGGTTGATCCGGCTGAGCCGGACATCAACGCTCTTGAAATGAACCCGGTTGGCATTCCTGATCCGGGTCAGCATATCCGCAATCGGATCCGTCATCCCCATCTTGAAGACTCCTCGAATACTGGGTTACCAGCTGGATTTGATTACGCCCGGGACATCTCCTTTGAGGGAGAGGTTCCGTAGACAAATCCTGCACATGTCGAATTTGCGGTAGTACGCCCGTGGTCTTCCGCAAATGGGACAACGGTTATACTGCCGGACTGAAAACTTCAACTTCCGCTTTGCCTTGGCAAGTAGGGACTTCTTCGCCACGCCGATCCTCCCGAACGAACTACTCTTATGGTTTTTCTCAGTTTCTGAAGGGCATTCCCATGAGCTTCAACAGGTATCTCGCCTCATCGTCCGACTTGGCGCTCGTCACGATGACGATATTCATTCCCTTGATCTTATCGATCTTGTCGTAATCGATTTCCGGGAAAATGATCTGTTCTTTCAGCCCCATTGCAAAGTTCCCTCTCCCGTCGAAGGATTTCGATGAAATCCCGCGGAAGTCGCGAACCCGGGGAAGCGCCACGTTGACAAGCCGGTCGAAAAACTCATACATTCGCTCGCTGCGGAGCGTCACACAGCAGCCAATGGACATCCCCTGCCGCAACTTGAATGTTGCGATCGATTTCTTGGCCTTTGTGATAATGGGCTTCTGGCCGGTGATGAGGGCAATCTCCTGGGACGCACTCTCCAGAATCTTCACATTCTGGATCGCCTCGCCGAGCCCCATGTTCACGATGATTTTTTCAATCTTCGGAACCTGCATCCTGTTCCGGTATCCGAACTCCTTCATCAGAGCCGGGATCACTTGCTTGTCATAATGTGTTTTCAGTCTTGCCATCGCCATGACCCTATGCATCCAATATCTCTTGGCATTTTCGGCAGATACGGACTTTCTTTCCATCCTCCAGGATCTGGTGTCCGATTCGAACACCCGTGTTGCACTTGCTGCATAGAAGCATCACGTTGGAGGCATGGATGGAGCTTTCCTTCTCCAGGATCCCGCCCTTGCCCTTCGCATCGGGTCTCTTGTGCCTTTTAACAAGATTCACTTTTTCGACAACGACCCGATCTTTTTCGCCGATCGTCTTCAGGATTTTGCCGGTTTTTCCTTTTTCCTTTCCGGCAATGACCTTCACCATGTCGCCCTTCTTCAACAGCATATCTTGCATCGATCGATCCCCAGAATCTGCATACGGAGCCGCTTCAGAGAACTTCCGGAGCCAGCGATATGATTTTCATGAACTGCTTGGCCCTGAGCTCTCGAGCGACAGGTCCGAAAATACGGGTGCCGATGGGCTCCATCTGGTTTGATATCAGAACGGCGGAATTATCATCGAATTTCAAATAGGAACCGTCCTGTCGCCGGACCTCCTTCACAGTCCTCACCACGACCGCCTTCATCACGTCGCCCTTCTTCACTTTGGAGTTCGGAAGAGCCTCCTTCACGGAGACGACGATGACATCCCCCACCCGGGCATATCTTCTCCGCGAGCCTCCAAGCACCTTAACACAGGCAACCTTTTTGGCTCCCGAATTATCGGCGACATTGAGGATTGTCTGCATCTGAATCATGACTTCACCCCGCTGGACTTCATTCCGCTTCCTGCCAGTCGCAACTACTTGGCTTTCTCAAGGACTTCCCGCATGCGCCACCGTTTCCTCCGGCTCAACGGCCTGGATTCCACGATCAGTACCCGGTCTCCGATTCCGCACTCGTTCTTTTCGTCATGGGCCATGTACTGGGCATACTTCCGAATGTACTTTTGAAAGACCGGATGTTTGACCAGCCTTTCGGAACGGACGACGATCGTCTTGTCCATCTTGTTGCTGACGACGACCCCCTGAATGGTCCTCTTGTTATCCCGCTCCCCCATGCTATCCGATCGCCTCCTTCTCCCTCAAAACCGTCTTGATCCGGGCGATATTTTTCCTGACATGGACCAGCGACGCGGGCGACTCGAGCTGTCCGGCCGCATGGCGCATCCGAAGGCGGAATAGCTCCTCCCGGAGGTCCTTCTCTTTATGCTTCAACTCGTCAACCGACAAGTCCTTGAAATTCCTATTTTTCACTGGACAACTCCCTCGTCAGGAACCGCGTGCCGATGGGAAGCTTGTGAGCCGCCAGCCGGAATGCCTCCCGGGCCACGTCATCGGCAACACCTTCCATCTCATAGAGCACCGTACCGGGCTTGACCACTGCAACCCAATCCTCCGGTGCTCCCTTGCCTTTTCCCATGCGAGTTTCCGCCGGCTTCTTGGTGATGGACTTGTGAGGAAATATCCGGATCCAGATCTTTCCGCCTCTCTTCACATGACGTGTCATTGCAATACGAGCCGACTCGATCTGTCGGGCTGTAATCCAACCGCATTCCGTAGCCTGAAGACCGAATTCTCCAAAGGCCACAGAACTTCCACGGGTTGCTTTTCCGGACATCCGACCCCGCTGGAGCTTCCTGTATTTTACCCGTTTCGGCATTAACATCTTGATTCTCTCCCTGTACCGCCCGGCCTCTCAGTACTTCCTTCCTTTTCGCTTCCGCCCGAAGTAACTTGTCTCTTAAACCTTCGGCTGTTCTTTTCTGGCCGGCAACACTTCACCGTTGAAAATCAGTACTTTCACACCGATCTGGCCATATGCGGTCCTGGCCTCGGCGAAACCCCAGTCAATGTCGGCCCGCAGCGTGTGCAGGGGCACCCTTCCTTCCCTGTACCACTCGGAGCGGGCCATCTCCGCTCCTCCGAGCCGTCCGGCGCACATGACGCGGATTCCTTTGGCCCCGAACTTGAGGGCTCCTGTCACACACTTTTTCATGGCCCGCCGGAACGCGACGCGACGCTCAAGCTGAAGAGCAATGTTTTCCGCGACGAGCTGCGCATCGACTTCCGGTTTCCTGACTTCAAGGATATTTACAATCACCTCGCTCTTTGAGAGCTGCTGCAGATCTTTTTTAAGTTTCTCTACCTCGGCACCCTTTTTCCCGATAATGATGCCGGGACGGGCTGCAAAAATATTCACCTTCGCCTTGCTTGCCGCACGCTCGATCTCGATTCTCGACACACCTGCCTGATACAGCTTCTTTTTCAGGAAGGTCCGGATCCGGATGTCTTCGTGAAGGAGGTCGTGATAATTCTTATCGGCATACCACTGCGAACGCCACGTCTTGATTCCTCCCAGCCTGAAGCCGATCGGGTTTACCTTCTGCCCCAAAGGGTCACCTCCTTGCTGTCTATCTCTCGTCGAGGACGACGGTAATGTGGCTCATCCGTTTCTTGATCCCGGCCGCCCTGCCCTGGGCTCTTGCTCGCCACCGTTTCAGGGAAGGTCCCTGATCTACGAAGATCTTCTTCACGTACAGAACGTTCTCGTCGATGTTCGGGTTCTGCTTCGCGTTCGCGAATGCGGATTTGAGAACCTTATCGACCATGCCGGCGGCGTTTTTCCGCGCAAACTTGAGAATTTTACTAGCCTCGTCCACATTCTTGCCGCGGATCAGATCCACCACCAGCCGTGCTTTTTGCGGCGATATTCGAATGTATTTCGCAGATGCCTTCGCTTCCATGTATTTCTCACTCCCGACAACCGGCATCGACCGGCAGCGCTCACTTCTTCACTTTCGATTTCCGGTCCCCGGCATGGTTGTAAAATGTCCGGCTCGGGGCAAACTCTCCCAACTTGTGCCCCACCATGTTCTCCGTCACGAAGACGGGAATAAACTTCTTCCCGTTGTGAACGGCGAATGTCTGGCCAATAAATTCGGGTGTGATCGTGGACCGGCGCGACCATGTCTTGATCACCGCCTTGCTTGCCGAAGCCTCCACCTGACGGACTTTCCGAATCAGGCTCTCCTCGACGTAGGGACCCTTCTTGATTGATCGTGCCACCGCTCGCTAACCCCTTTTCTTGACGATGTACTTATCCGTTTGCTTGTTTTTTCTCGTCTTGTGCCCCTTTGTCGGTATTCCCCAAGGGGTACAGGGATGCCGGCCGCCGGAAGATTTGCCTTCCCCGCCGCCCATGGGATGATCGATCGGATTCATCACCACTCCACGAGTATGCGGACGCCGGCCAGCCCAACGGGAACGGCCCGCCTTTCCGATGCTGATGTTCTCGTGATCCGTGTTCCCCACCTGTCCTATGGTCGCCCTGCATTCAAGACGGATCTTCCTGACTTCTCCGGAAGGCAGACGAACCTGTGCATATCCCCCTTCCTTCGCCATCAGCTGACCGTATGTCCCCGCGGAGCGGATCAACTGTCCGCCACGACCGGTCTTCAATTCAATGTTATGGATCAGGGAGCCCAGGGGAATGTTTTTCAGGATCACGGTGTTGCCGGGTTTGACATCGGCCTTTTCACTGCTCACCACGGTGTCGCCGACCTGAAGCTTGTCGGGTGCCAGGATGTATCGCTTCTCGCCGTCAACATACTTCAGGAGCGCGATTCGCGAAGAACGGTTCGGGTCGTATTCGATCGTCGCGACTTTCGCGGGAATATCCGTTTTGTCCCTCCGGAAATCGATGAGGCGGTAACGCCTTTTGTGGCGTCCTCCGACGTTTCGACTTGTCATCCGCCCCTTGTTATTCCTTCCCCCCGTCCTCGGAAGCGGCTTCAACAGAGACTTATCCGGATCCGAGGCCGTGATTTCACGGAAATCCGAACAGGTCTGGAACCTCCTCCCGGGCGACGTGGGTTTGTATTTTACGATTCCCATGCTTCCGTTCCTCTCCCCCTATACCCCTTCGTACAGTTCGATGCGACTGCCCGGGGCCAGAGTAACAACCGCCTTCTTCCAGGATTTCCGCCTGCCCAGAATCCTACCGGTTCTCTTGCTTTTTCCCTCGATATTCATGACATTGACGTCCAGAACCTTCACTTTGAACAATTTCTCAATGGCCTGGCCAATCTCGATCTTGTTTGCTCTCGGATCTACTTCAAAAACATACTTGTTGGCCTCGTCCTTTGCGATGGTGCTCTTCTCCGTCAGGATGGTCTTCTTTACGATCTCATAGTGTTCCATTATGAAAGCAGCGCCCCCTCTATCTTCTTCACGGAAGGCTCCAGCAGAACAAGATGCTGGTACTTCAGGATATCGTAAACATTCAGGCCTTCCGAACGGATCATCTTGATCTCCGGGATGTTCCGGGACGACTTTTCAAGGACCACATTGGCCTGATCCAGAACAAACAGGGCCGTCTTCAGACCGAGACGGTCAATAACCGCCTGGAACTTTTTCGTCTTGATCTCATCCAGGGGGAAATCACTCAGAACGATAATTTTTTCTTCCCTGATTTTCAGGCTCAGCGCGGACCGCAGAGCGGATCGGCGCATCTTCTTGGGCATCTTGAAGGAATAATCCCGGGGATGGGGTCCAAAAACGACACCGCCTTTCCGCCACAGGGGAGAACGGATGTTTCCCACCCGTGCCCTGCCTGTTCCCTTCTGGCGCCAAAGCTTGCGGCTGCTGCCGTGGACATCGCTTCGTTCCTTCGTCGATGCCGTACCGCTTCTCCGGGCCGCCATCTGCATCCTGACCACTTCATGAAGAAGAGCCTCGTTGACATCCGCTCCGAAAACGACGTCATCCAACTCGATCTCCGAGACCTTCTTAAATTCAATATTGTACACATTCACCAGCGGCATGGTTTCACCCCGGACCCGGCTAGCTCGCCATTTTTTTTGATTTCTTGATCAGAATATAACCCTTCCGGCTTCCTGGAACAGGTCCCTTCACAAGCAGAAGATTCTTGTCCGGTCGAACCGCTACAACGATCAGGTTCAGGACGGTTTTCTGAATTCCACCCATCCGGCCCGGAAGACGCGTCCCCTTGAATACACGGGACGGGTCGGCGCTGGCCCCGATGGAGCCCGGAGCCCGGTGAAACATGGAACCGTGGGTGGCCCTTCCTCCACCGAATCCGTGGCGCTTTATGACACCCGCGAAACCTTTGCCTTTCGTCGTTCCCACGATGTCGACGTGATCACCGGCGGAGAAGAGATCCACTTTCAACTCCTGGCCGATCTCGCAGGGCTCCGGGAATGACCTGAATTCCCTGAGAACCCTGAAATATCCGCGGTCCGCCGCCCGGAAATGCCCCTGCAGCGGTTTCGTCAGACGGTTCTGCTTCACCCGGTCGAATCCCAGCTGAACGGCCTCATAGCCATCCTTCTCAATGGTCTTCTTCTGGACGACCACAGACGGCGTCACCTCGATGACCGTCACCGGAACAGCAACGCCATCCTCCGAAAAAATCTGGGTCATGCCCAGCTTCTTGCCAATCAGTCCTGCACTCATGTCCATCCCAGTCTTCCGCTGCTGAAACAATGCGTTGATCGCGCCTTCTGTTTCGAACGGTTACAGTTTGATCTCCACGTCCACGCCGGCGGATAGGTCCAGTTTCATGAGGGCATCCACCGTGGACTGGGTCGGCTCGATGATGTCTATCAGCCGTTTATGCGTCCGGATTTCAAACTGCTCCCGCGACTTCTTGTCTACGTGGGGCGACCGGTTGACGCAGAACTTGTGGATGTCCGTGGGAAGGGGAATCGGACCCGCAACCCGGGCACCCGTCCTCTTCGCGGTTTCCACGATATCCCCTACAGACCGGTCCAGCAGCTTGTAATCGTACGCCTTCAGACGAATGCGAATTTTCTGGTCTTTCATTGCCGCTTCGTGATCCTTCACTTATTCGATGATCTTGCTCACCACGCCCGCGCCTACCGTCCTTCCGCCTTCCCGGATGGCGAATCGGAGCTGCTCTTCCATGGCGATGGGGGTGATCAACTGGACTTCGATGTTGACGTTGTCCCCGGGCATGACCATCTCCACGCCTTCCGGCAGGGTGGCAACACCCGTCACATCGGTGGTGCGGAAATAGAACTGGGGACGGTATCCGCTGAAGAATGGGGTATGCCTTCCACCCTCTTCCTTCGTCAGGACGTACACGGCGGCGTTGAATTTGGTGTGCGGCGTTATGGAACTGGGCTTGGCAACAACCTGGCCCCGCTCCACATCTTCGCGCTTCGTGCCGCGAAGGAGAACACCGATATCATCGCCCGCCCGCCCCTCATCCAGGGTCTTGCGGAACATTTCCACACCCGTGCAGACGGTCTTGAAGGTCGGACGAATGCCGACGATCTCGACTTCATCACCCGTATGGATGATCCCGCGGTCCACACGGCCCGTGACGACCGTACCGCGCCCGGAGATCGAAAAGACATCACCGATGGGCATCAGGAAGGGCTTGTCCGTATCCCGCGCCGGTTCCGGAATGTAGTTGTCGACTGCATCCATCAACTCCCAGATCGACTTGACGTCTTCGGAATCGATATCGTCGGACTCCAGCGCTTTCAGAGCGGATCCGCGGATGATGGGAATCTCGTCCCCGGGGAACTCGTAATTGGAGAGGAGCTCTCTCAGTTCCAGTTCGACGAGGTCCAGCAGTTCCGGGTCGTCCACAAGGTCCACCTTGTTCAGGTACACGACGATACAGGGGACGCGGACCTGGCGGGCCAGGAGGATGTGTTCCCGGGTCTGGGGCATCGGGCCGTCGGAGGCTGCAACCACGAGAATGGCACCATCCATGTGGGCGGCACCGGAAATCATGTTCTTGATGTAGTCCGCGTGGCCGGGACAGTCGACATGGGCGTAATGCCGCTTCGCCGTTTCATACTCCACGTGGGCGACGTTGATGGTCACTCCCCGCTCTTTCTCTTCAGGGGCATTGTCGATGGAATCAAAGGGCCGAAATTCAGCGAATCCCTTCCGCGCGAGATGCTTCGTCATCGCCGCGGTGAGCGTCGTCTTGCCGTGGTCAACGTGCCCGATGGTGCCGACATTGACATGCGGTTTCGTCCTTTCGAATTTCTTCTTAGCCATCTCGCTGTACCTCCTTATGCTCTGAATGGTTCGATTTATTTTTCCGGATGCCCCTAATGGTCTTTCTTTTCCTTACTTATCCGTCAAGCCTGCTTGCCCTCACCCGCCCTCACGGTGTTCCGTCAGAACCGGTAGTGGGCAAAGGCCTTGTTGGCTTCGGCCATCTTGTGGACCGCTTCGCGCTTCTTGATGGCGGATCCGCGGTTGTTTGCCGCGTCGATCAACTCGGCCGCCAGTTTCTCGCGCATGGTTTTCTCGGCACGGTCTCTGGCATTGGAAATTAGCCAGCGAATTCCCAGCGCGAGACGCCTGTTTGCCGGCACTTCCGTCGGGACCTGGTACGTGGAGCCGCCGACTCTTCTCGACTTCACTTCGATCATCGGCTTCACGTTGTTGACGGCCTTCTCGAAGACTTCGACCGGAGGAGCGTCTTTGACACGCTTTTCAATAATATCGAAAGCTCCGTAGAGAATGGATTCCGCCGTGCTCTTCTTTCCCCGTTTCATCAGGCTGTTGACAAACTTCGCCACCAGCCGGTTGTGGAATTTCGGATCCGGCAGGATCTCCCTCTTGGTTACTTCTCTTCTTCTCGGCATGGAACAGTCCCCGTGTTAGCTGGGTTTCTTGGATCCGTACTTCGATCTTCCCTGTCTGCGGTCCTGAACACCGACTGCATCGAGAGTACCCCGGACAATGTGATAGCGGACACCAGGCAGGTCCTTGACTCTCCCTCCCCGGACCAGAACCACGGAATGCTCCTGGAGGTTGTGACCGACACCGGGGATATAGGAGGTCACTTCATAACCACCCGTCAGTCGAACCCTCGCCACTTTACGAAGCGCGGAATTCGGCTTCTTAGGTGTCGTGGTGTATACCCGGACACACACACCCCTCCTCTGGGGAGAGCCTGCAAGGGCAGGAGAATTCGATTTTTTCTTCAGCTCGGTCCTTCCCTTCCGGATCAGCTGGTTGATCGTTGGCATGCTTTCCTCTCGAATCGTTGATGACCCTGGATTTGCGGGCCGTTCAAAAAGATCGCCTCAATATCAACTGACGACCTCTATGTCAAGCACTTTCTCGCCTTCCGCGGCTTCTCCATCATGACTTTCAGGTCCGGGAAGCTCTTCCGCTGTCTTGATCCCGAGCTTCCTGTAAATTCCAAGCCCCGTACCCGCTGGAATCAGCCTGCCCATGATCACGTTTTCCTTGAGTCCCCTCAGGTAATCGACCTTCCCTGCCAGGGCCGCCTCGGTAAGCACCCGGGTTGTTTCCTGGAAGGATGCCGCCGATATGAAGCTCTGGGTGGACAGGGAGGCTTTCGTGATTCCCAGGAGCAGGGCCTCTCCCGTCGCCGGACGGCCACCCTCCGCCAGAACCCTGGCGTTCTCCTCCTGGAAACGGAACCGCTCCACCTGCTCATCCGCGATGAAGGTGGTGTCGCCCGGATCGTTGATCCGGACGCGCCGGAGCATCTGGCGGACGATGATCTCCATGTGCTTGTCGTTGATCTTGACTCCCTGGAGGCGATACACTTCCTGCACTTCATCCACGAGGTATCGGGCCAGTTCCTTCTCTCCCTTGATGGTGAGAAGGTCGTGCGGATTCTGGACACCGTCCATGAGAGCTTCCCCGGCCTTGATCCGGTCCCCTTCCTGGACGCTGACGTGCTTGCCCTTCGGGATCAGGTATTCCTTCTCCTCCCCGATATCGGGGGTGATGATCACCTTCCGTTTCCCCTTGGCGTCCTTTCCGTACACCACTACTCCGTCGATCTCGCTGATGACGGCGTATTCCTTTGGTTTGCGGGCCTCGAAGAGCTCGGCGACGCGCGGAAGACCGCCCGTAATATCCTTTGTCTTGGTGGTCTCCCGGGGGATTTTCGCAAGGATGTCTCCGGCTCGTACCTGATCTCCCTCGTTGACGACGATGTTCACCCCGACGGAGAGGAGATGGCGCGCAACGGCGCTGGTTCCTGGCACTTTCGCGGTTTTTCCCTTCTTGTCCTTGATGGAGATTCGCGGCCTCAAGTCCATGCCCTTGAATTCGACGATCACCTTTCGGGACAGGCCGGTCACTTCGTCGACCTGCTCCTGCATGGTCTTCCCTTCGATGATGTCACCGAATTTCACGATCCCTTCCACCTCGGAAAGAATTGGAATCGAGAACGGATCCCACTCGGCGATCAGGGTCGGCTGTTTCTCCGTTCCTGTCTTGGGGTCCTTGCCCGGGCCAAATACTTTATTGCCCTCCCTCACCTTGAGATGGGCGCCATAAGGAACGGGATAGCGGCCCCTGGCCCTTCCCTGGTCGTCCACGACATGGATTTCTCCGTTCCGGTTCATCACCACCAGGTCTGCGCGCCGTGCCTTATCGGCGGTTTCTCCCTGATCGGGATCCACCACGTGGAGACCTTCAAACCGGATCGTTCCGTCGTGCCTGGCCTCCAGTGTGGAGTGTTCCTCGAACTTGGCCGTTCCACCGATGTGGAAGGTCCGCATGGTCAACTGCGTTCCCGGTTCGCCGATAGACTGGGCGGCGATGATTCCGACCGCT
>CAZXMK010000011.1:1689-26159 GCA_964641935.1 uncultured Syntrophaceae bacterium | reverse complement strand
GACCATCGGCCGGCTCTACCAGGAGGCCTGGTCGAAGAAAAAGGACGTCTGAGCCTAAGCGCCGAAGAAGGCGCGGGACATATTGCAACCGGATCTTTTTCTGATCTGTGTTCCTCGAACAAAGCCCCGAAGGGTCCCAGCCCTCGGGGCTTTCGAGTCTCCGGGGCAAAGAATTGTTACCGTTCTGCCCGCGCTGAATCCCCCTTTAATATCCGGTCCAGTTCCCGCCGATAAAGCGGGTAACGGTCCAGATCGTTGTGACCGCCGCCGGGAACGGCGATCAGGATGTGCTTGCCCGCTGCGAGGGCATTCAGGCGCTCGCTCATGGAAAACGGGATGATATCGTCGGCCGTTCCGTGAAACAGAAACACCGGGCAGGAAATGGACCGGATCCACTTCTCTGTCGGGAGCGGATATTTCAGAAATGTGCGAATCATAAGCCGGGGAAGGAAGGGATAGTGATGGATGCCCAGGTCTTCAAGGCTGGTGTAGGGCGACTCCAGGATGAGCATCCGCGGTTTCCGCTGCGATGCCACCCACGCGGCCGGGCCGGTGCCGATGGATCGGCCGTACAGGACGATGGCCTGTTCGGGGTATTCGTTTCGCACGTGGTCGTATATCCGGAGAGCATCCTCCAGGAGATCTTTTTCTCCGTCGAGGCGTCCACCGCTCTTGCCGAAGCCCCTATAGTCGGGCATCACGAGGTCGAATCCCCGACGGGTGAATTCGGGGGCGATCTCCCCCCAGGTGCGAAGGCTGCCCGCATTGCCGTGAAAGTAGAGGACCACGCCCCGGGCTGCGGGAGTCCTGAAATGCAGGGCGTGCAGCTGGATTCCTCCGGCGTGCAGTCGGACTTCACGAAACGGCTCCGAAAAAGAGAACCGGAAGTCTTTCGGCAGAGTTTCCGGGTAGAAAATCAGGGATTCCTGGCTGCATCCCGTCAGCAGCAAGGCGGTCAGGAAGATGACAAGCCCCGGCAGGGGCCGATGAATCCGTGAAGAGCGCTGCGGCATGTGAAGGTCTCCCGGTCCAGAGACTTCTCTATCATGGTGCACCGGACATTGCCCAGTGATGAATGAATCCGCGACGGATGCTTCCCCGGCTTTCGCCGTACCTGCGGTCGACGGGAGGCATACCCCTGATGCTCCGGTGCCGTCGAAACCTCGCCTCCCCGCTTGGAGTGCAATTCCAGGGACCTTTTGCGGCAAACGGATGATCATGGTAACTTGAAATGCATGCAGGACGCAGGATGTCCCGATGGAGTGACGCAGTGGATAGAAATCGGTTATACGGAGGGGAGGGAATGGGATGACAGACAGGATGATCCTTTCCTGGAGTGGCGGGAAGGATTGCGCGCTGGCGCTCCGGGAATTGGCGCTGGGCGGGCGGTTCAGGACGGAGGCGCTGCTGACGACCTTCGTGGTGGAAACGGACCGGGTGGTGATGCATGGAATTCCACGGTTCCTGGTGGAGGACCAGGCCCGGTTGATCGGGCTTCCCCTGGAGGCGGTGTTTCTGGGGGAGAAAGCCGGGAACGACTCCTATGACCGCGCGATGGAGGCCGTTCTCGAAAAGTACCGCCGGCAAGGCTTCTCCGGGATCGCCTTCGGCGACCTTTTCCTGGAGGATGTTCGCCGTTATCGGGAATCCAGGCTCGCCGGCTCCGGGATGGTCCCCGTGTTTCCCCTCTGGGGAAAGGATACGAAAGCCCTGGCGGAACGGTTTGTCGAAGATGGCTGGCAGGCCGTTGTCACCTGTGTGGACACGAATGCCCTGGACGGGTCTTTCGCCGGCCGTCTCCTGGACCGGGCGTTTCTTTCCGACCTTCCGCCGGGCGTCGATCCTGCCGGGGAAAAAGGCGAGTTTCACACCTTTGTTTTCGATGGTCCCATTTTTCGGGAACCTGTGTCCTTCCGTGCGGGGAGCATATCTCTTCGGGATGGCCGCTTCCGGGATCTGGAACTGCTGAGGCCCTGAGCGGGTCCCTATTCACGGAACCGGCGCGGGATCTCAAAGAGGATCCTCAGGGGAATATAAAGCGGGGGGGTGCCGTCGGGGGTCGGGACGGACGGCTCCAGGCGCGACTCCTGTTTGTCTCGCGCGGATGGATGTGCTAAGAGACACCCTGCGTTTTTCTTCCCGGGGCCACCGCGGTCTCTGCATCCTTCTCCGGGAAGGCTCAGCGACGAAAAACCGTTCCGGGAGCATGTATGCTTGAGAAAATAACGGGTTTTGCGGACACGGTGAATGCGTTCTTTGCCCAGTACGCAGAACGGTTTTCGGTCTGGTACGGGGGCTTGAGCGAGATGGGGCAGGTGGGAGTTCTGGTCGGCGGGGCGATCGGCGTCATGATTCTCATCGCCCTGTTCGCCATTTCCCGGCTCACCCGCTGATTCGCCGCCGGCGGACAATCATCATGGAAGAGGCTTTGCCTCGTCGATCAGCATGATGGGGATCCCGTTGCGGATCTCGTAAAGCAGTCTGCAGGCGTCGCAGATCAACCCGTCTCCGGTCTCATTGAGCCGGATTTCCCCCTTGCATCGGGGGCAGGCCAGTATTTCCAATAGTTCCTTGCTGATGGTCATTCCTCCCTCTCTTTCTCTTCCGGCGCACCCAGGAAAACCGTGTACCCGATGACCAGGAAATGGTTGTTGATGCCGGTGTTCGGAGTCCTTATGCCCCCGTTGGAAAGGTGCCGGATCCGATAGCCGATGTTCAGCGCCGAGTTCCTGCCGAAGGGGATATAGAAACCGCCTCCCGCTTCGCTGTCCATCACAAAACCCCTTGCCTGCTGTTCCGTGCGAACGGATATGAAGTGGGGACCGCTGGAAACCGCCGCGTAGAAAAACAGGTTTCTCAAAAGCGGATAGACGTATTGAATCCCGATACCCAGTCCCAACTCGTAATCCCCGGCGGGTTCGTGGACCGGTGCAAAGCGAGGTTCGGCGAAAACCGTGAACCGCCCCCGGTGCGTTCCGGGAATGCGGAGGAAACGGTTGATGTCGAGGCCGAAGTGTGCCGCCATGAGGATCGGCTCGTAGTGTCCCTCCGGAATCTTCCCGAAACCGAAACCTCCCAGCATTCCCGCCTCGGAAAGCCGGACGGGATAATCGATTCGATTCAGGCTGGTTTCCGGAGGCGGAGGTGTTTGTATGCCCGGCGATGGTTCCGCCTTCCGGTGCGGCTCCGCTTCGGGGGCCACCGGCTTCGATTTCGCGGGAGGGTTGCCCGGAACGAGTGTCTGATCCGGGTGAAAGCCCGTTTCTCCGATACTGACCCAATGGCCGGGACGGACGCGTACCCCTTCGATCCGGATCCTTCCCGTTGCAGCCGGATCGGCGGATGAGATCGCGCCGGTCTCGCGGCCGGACAGGTCGGCCGCTGAGCCGTCCGCTCCAGAGACGATTCCCATCAGCAACAGGACGGCCAGGAGGTATTGGAACCGGGCATGCCGGCATCGCCTTGTTCTCATCGAACTTTCCCCGGGCCGGCATATTTCCGCACGGCCTCCAGGACCATGTCCACGGTGATCTCCTGCATGCAGCGGCGGGTGTCGCAGGTCTTCTTGAAGCAGGGGCTGCAGTTCAGTTCCGACCGGATCACCGTGTGGATTCTTCCGTAGGGCCCCGTACGGGCCGGTTCGGAGGCTCCGAAGAGGGCCACCACGGGCGTACCCACCGCCGCGGCGATGTGCATGGGACCGGAATCGGGCGTCACCACGGCGGCGGCCCGGCGATACAGGTGCGCCAGTTCCTTCAGGGTTGTCCTGTTCTCCAGGTTCAGTGCCTTCGTTTCCATCGATGCCGCGATGCGGCCGATCATTCCCCCGGTTTCGTGCCCCGTGATGACCACCGGCAGTTCCATTTCCAGCCGGATTCGATCCCCCAACTGTGCGAACCGGTCATCCTCCCACAGCCGGGTCTCTCCGGCGTAGGACATCGGGCTCAGGACGACGAACGGGCGTTCCGGATCCACGCCGCCTTCCTTCAGCAGGACGTCGGCGCGACTCGCACTGTCCGCCGGGATATCCAGAAAAAATTCCGGCTCCGCCGTATCCGCTCCCAGGTGCCGCGCGAAGTCCAGGTAGCGGTCCACGGCGTGTTTGCCCATGTCCTCGGTGATTTTTTCATTGTAGAACAGGCCGCTCATCTCCTGCATGCTGTCGTAGCCGAGCTTCCGCTTCCCGCGGCTCGCAAATACAAGGATGGCGCTCTTGAAGAGCCCCATGAAATCGATGACCACGTCATAGGGCCGGTCCCGCAGGTCCCGAAGGAACCGGCGGATTTCCCCAAGCGTTTCGCCGATTTCGCGGCCGTTCCCGAGCCGGCGGGCCCAGCGCTTTCTTCCCGAGACGAGGATCCTGTCTACCCGGGGATTTCCCTTAATGATGTCAAGAGATTCTTCCTCTACGACCCAGGTGATGTGGGCCTCGGGATACCGCCTTCTCAGGGCCGCAAGCGAGGGAAGCGTGTGGACCACGTCGCCGATGGAGCTGAGCTTGACCAGAAGGATGTTCATGGCCGGCCGACCTCGTCGAGGATCCAGCGGGCGGCGTCGATCAGGTCCTCCGCTATATAAGCCGCCTCCGGCGGTGCCGGAACGTCCCGTCCGTAACCCGTCCGGACCAGGATTCCTCTCGCGCCCGCCAGGGTTCCCGCTTCCACATCCTTGGGCATGTCTCCGATCATGAAGGAGTCCTTCAGGGCGATTCCCATCTCGGCGGCGGCCCGGAGAAGCAGTCCCGGCCTGGGCTTCCGGCAGGGACAGTCCAGCCGGTAGGCTCCCAGGCCCTCCGTCGGGTGATGCGGACAGAAGTAAAATGCGTCGATGCGGGCTCCCAGTCTGCGTAGAAGATCCAGAAGATGCCGGTGGGTTTCCTCCACAAAGGCCTCGTCGAAGAGTCCCCGGGCAATGCCCGACTGGTTTGTCACGACGACGACCTTCATCCCTGCCCGGTTGAACATTCCGATTGCCTCGGCCGCTCCGGGAAGGATCCGGAGTTTCTCGATGCGGTCCAGGTACCCCACCTCTTCGTTGATCGTTCCGTCCCGGTCGAGAAAGACCGCCCGCTGTCCCCTCATCGCCGGCCTCCCTCGAAAAGCGATCTTGCCTCATTCCAGACGTCTTCCGTGGAAATCGCCTCCATGCAGCGGAAATCCTTCGGACAGGTCTCCTTCAGGCAGGGGCTGCAGTCCATGGGCTTGCGGACGATGGAGAAACGGGGGCCCATGGGGCCCGTCGTCACGGGGTTCGTGGAGCCGAAAATGGCTACGGTCGGGACGCCCATGGCCGCGGCCACATGCATCAGGCCCGAGTCGTTGGAGACGAAGACGCGGCATCGGGAAATGAGGGCCAGGGCCTCCCGGAGGGAGGTCCCCCCCGCCAGGTTGACGAACCGTGCCTTCGCGGCCGCCTGCACCGCTTCGGCACTCTCCCGGTCCCCGGAGCTTCCGAAGACCAGGATCCTCGCCCCAAATTCCGCCGCCAAACGATCGGCCACGGCGGCGAAACGATCCGGAAACCAGCGCTTGGCCGGCCCATAGGCCGCCCCGGGCGCGATGCCTGCGAGGGGGGCTTCGGGATTGCACCCCCGCTCCACCAGGACCTTCTCCGCAAGGTCCCGGTACTCCGCAGGCGGCACCAGGAAGGGAGGCGGCGGGTCCGGTGGCGGAAGCCCCAGGGCCCGGACCATCTCCAGGTAATACCGGCTCTGGTGCACCCGGAGGATCTCCCGGGACCGCCGCACGGAAGAAGTCAGGAGAAGCCCCCGGGCGTCCGTGTTGTATCCGGCACGTACGGGAATTCCCGCAAGCAGGGTCACGATGGCCGCTTCGATGGCATTCTGCAGGAGGATGGCCCCGTCAAATCCCATGCCGCTCAGGTCCCGGGCGAGGCGCAACCGACCGGACACCCCGGCGTGGATCCCCGGTTCCCGGAAGGGGAGAACCTCATCCGCATGGGGGCAGATCCGGTAGACCTCTCCCACCCAGGGTTTCGCCAGGACGGTGATGTGCGCTTCCGGCATGCCTGCACGGATGGCCGCCATGGCCGGGAGGGTGAGAATGGCGTCGCCGATCCAGTTGGTCCCGCGAACCAGGAGGCGCCGGATCTCCCGGGCCGGAAAAGGCCGGCGGTGAACGACCGGAAGCGGAGACTGGAAAACGGTCTGGTTTGTCATGTCCGCCTCGGCGCCTGCCAGGGTTTCGTCTTCCAGCGCTGGTGGACCCAGAACCACTGGTCCGGGTACTTCCGGACCGTGTCTTCGATGATGCTCGTGAAGCGCTGGGTGTTTTCGAGCACATCCTCCTTTCGGTTCCCCGTCCGGGCCAGGGGGACCTCTTCCCCGAGAACGAACCGGTATTTCCCGTTTTCGAGGCGGGCCATGTATCCCGGAAGGACGGGAGCCTCCGTGTGGAGGGCCAGCAGGGCAAGGCCGTCGGACGTACAGGCGGTGCGGCCGAAAAAGTCGACGAAGACTCCTTCCTGCCAGGCCACGTTCTGGTCCAGGAGAAGACCGATGATGCCGTTCTGCTTCAGGGTCCTCAACATGGGCCGCATGGCCCGGTCCTTGTCCTGGAGGATGTTGCCCGTGCAGGAGCGGACTTTCGATACCAGGATTTCCAGGGTCGGGTTGTCCATGAGCCGGTAGATCACCATCATGGGCTTGATGACCAGGGCGGCGGTGATGGCCTCCAACTCCCAGTTCCCGAAATGGGCGCCGAAGAGAAGAAGCCCCCTGTTCTTTTCGAGCGCCCGGAAGGCATGTTCCATTCCCTCCAACTCTACCCAATCCGCCAGGTTTTCACGATTGATCTTTGGGAGATCAAAAAATTCGGCCGCAACGATCCCCATGTTGCGATAGACTCCCCGGGCAATCTGGCCCAATTCGTCATCCGGTTTTTCCGGGAAGGCCATGCGGAGATTGTGAAGGGCGATCAGGCGATGCCGGGAGTCGGCTGCATAGGCGAGCAGGGCCAGACGGACGAAGAAGGCCTTCCGGAACCCCAGCGGGATCCGCTGGAAAAGGTGCAGCAATTTATCCGCCCGGGATTCTGCGCTCATGCCCGTTCCCATCCTTTCATGCAACTCCGTGATTCCAGGATCTCCAGGATGTCCCGGCCGAGGACGCCGTCGTCCGGCTCCATATGCAGGTCCACCTGGAGGAACAGGAGATCCGGAAGCGCATTCTCCATCCCGGCCAGCCGGGCGGCGTCTTTTTCTGTCGTGACGATTCCATCCGCCGCGGCGGCGGACCGGCGGATCGCCTCGATATCTTCCCGGCTGAACCGGTGGTGGTCCGGGTAGGCCAGGAACGGAGCCACTCTGCAACCCAGTGATTCCAGCGTCTGCCGGAAGGCCTGCGGGGAGCCGATCCCCGCAAAGGCTGAGACCGTTTTCCCCGCCAGGGAATCGAGCGGCAGCGTCTCCCCGCTTGCGGCCCGCGCCAGGCGGGACGGCCGGTGCAGGGCCCGGAGGACCGGCTGCTCGCAGCCGGGAAAGGCCGGCGGTTTCCATTTCCCATCGTCGTCCATCGCGGGACCCGTCCGGACAATCCAGCGGGCCCGCTGCAGCGAATCCAGGGGCTCGCGCAGGGGGCCCCGGGGAAGCAGGCGGCCGTTCCCGAAGGGTCTGCGGGCATGGACGACGAGAATGTCCACGTCCCGATGGAGGCGCCGGTGCTGGAACCCGTCATCGAGAAGCAGGACGTCCGCCCCGAAGCGGTCCACGGCCTCCCGCCCCGTCCGATACCGTTCCGGGCCCGTCAATACCGGCACTCCGTGGAGCCGGCGGGCCATCATGAACGGCTCGTCGCCGCAGAAGGCCGGCTCGGAGAGCACAATCCTTCCGTCGGAGACGACCTCGACGGGCCCCCTGGGCCGGCCTCCGTACCCGCGGCTCAGAATCGCCGGTTTTCTTCCGTGCCCTTTCAGGAAATCCGCCAGGCGAATCACCAGGGGAGTCTTCCCGGTTCCGCCAACGGTCAGGTTCCCCACGCTGACAACCGGAACGGGCAGACGGCGAATCCCCAGGATTCCCCGGTCATACAGGGCATTCCGAATCCGTATCCCGAATCCGTATCCCCCGGAGGCGATACCCAGGACCGGACCCAGAAAGAGGCCCGGAGAGGCGTCTTCCCCGTACCAGAGGGCCTGGATCCGATCGTGAAGGTTCCTGGTCGGTTCGGTCTGCATCTCGTGGAATCGTCAGCCTTCGCGGAACTGCATATTGTAGAGCCGCCGGTATTCGCCCTGCTTCTCCAGGAGGGTTTCATGGTTTCCTTCTTCGACGATCTCACCGTTGACGAGGACGATGATGCGATCGGCATTGCGGATCGTTGACAGCCGGTGGGCGATGACCAGTGTCGTCCTTCCCTTCATCAGGTTCTCGAGGGCCTCCTGCACCTCGATTTCCGCCTCAGTGTCGAGGGACGAGGTCGCCTCGTCGAGGATCAGGATGGGGGCGTCCTTCAGAATCGCCCGGGCGATGGAGATCCGCTGGCGCTCCCCGCCGGAGAGCTTCATCCCCTGTTCGCCGATCAGGGTATCGTACCCCTCGGGGAGCCGCATGATGAAGTCGTGGGCATTGGCCGCCCGGGCGGCCCGGACGATGTCCTCCTGCGAGGCCTGCTGGTTTCCGTAGGCGATGTTGTTGCGGACCGTGTCGTTGAAGAGGATGGTCTGCTGGGTGACGATGCCGATTTGTCCCCGCAGGGAATCGAGGGTCGCTTTTCGGATATCCTGTCCGTCGATGAGGATTCTCCCCTCCGTGACGTCATAGAAGCGGGGAATCAGGTTGACCAGGGTCGTTTTCCCCCCGCCGCTCATGCCCACGAGGGCGAGAGCCTCGCCGGCCCGGATCGAGAGATCGATGTTCCGGAGAACCGGGTCCTCTTCATACCGGAACGTCACATTCTGGATGTCGATTCCTTTTGTGATCCTGGGAAGTTCGGTTGCGTCGGGAGCGTTGCGGATCTCCGGGACGGCGTCGATGATGGCGAAGACCCGCTCGGCGGCGGAGATGCCCTGCTGGATCTGGTTGTTCGTGGCGGTGAGGCGCTTGATCGGCTCGTAAAGCATGATCAGGGCGGTCAGAAAGGAAAAGAAGGTCCCCGGCGTGGAAGAGCCGTGAATCACCTGCCAGCCGCCGTAAAAGACGATGATGGCGATGCCGATGCCGCCCAGGAACTCCATCAGGGGGCTGGAGAGGGCGTTGACGGAAACGGCCTTCATGAAAAGCTTCAGCAGGTTTTCGCTTTCCTTTGCGAAACGCTTGTTTTCGTAGTTCTCCATGGAGAAAGCCTTCACGATCCTCGCCCCTGTGATGGTTTCCTGGAGAAGGCTCGTAAGGCTTCCCATGGTGATCTGGGCTCCCGTCACGGCGCTGCGGATCTTCCGGCCGAACCGGGAGATGGGATAGGCCGTCAGGGGGAAGACGATCATGGCGATGATGGCGAGCTTCCAATCCCTCCAGAAGACGACGAAGACGAGACAGAGGATCGTGAAGCTGTCCTTCAGGAGGCTTGTGATGGCCTCCGACACGGCCCCCTGGATGTAGTTGACGTCGAAGGTGATCCGGGACATCAGGACACCCGTGGGGTTCTTCGTGAAAAACGACAGCGATTGCTGCTGGATCTGCTTGTAGAGCTGATTCCGGAGATCCGTGACAATCCGCTGTCCGATCCAGTTCATGATGATCGCCTGGGCGTAGGTGCACGCGCCCTTCACCAGGTAGATCCCGATGACGGCCAGGGGGATCCACTGGAGCATCCGGGCGTTCCGCTCGACGAAGATGTCGTCCAGGGCTGGCTTGACCAGGAAGGCCAGGACAGACGTCAGACCTCCCACGATGAGCATGAAGAACATGGCCAGGATCAGCTTGGCCGTGTGAGGTTTGGCAAGGCGGAAGAGACGCTTGAAGACGATCACGATGGGGCTCCTTTTTCCCCCCGGGCCATGGCACAGGCGATGAGGGCTGTATTCCGGGCGGCGCCTCCGGTTCCGAGTTTTTCCCGGACCTCACGGAAGGCGGCCGTCATCGTTTCCCGCCGGCCTTGGTCCGTCAGAAGAGGCAGGACCTCCTCCGCAATCCGTTCCGGCGATGCAGCCCCCTGAATCAGTTCGGGGACAATCGTCCGCCCGGCGATGATGTTGGGCAGCCCGATATGGTCGATCCGGATGACCAGGCGGGCGAACGGGTAGGTCAGCGAGGATACTTTGTATACGATCACCATGGGGATGCCCAGCAGGGCCGTCTCCAGGGTTGCCGTGCCGGAGGCGACAATGGCCGCGTCGGAGGCGGCGACGGCGCGGTAGGTGTCCCGGCGGACCAAATGAACGGGGACGGCGCTTGCTTCCGTGCGGTTCTTGAGGAGCTCTTCCGGGAGCGTGTCCGCCAGGGGGAGTACGAACTGCAGGTCCGACAGCTGTTTCCTGAGAATATCCGCCGCCTGGAGCATGGGATCCAGCAGACGGTCGATTTCTCCCTGCCGGCTTCCGGGCAGCAGGGCAACGGTTCTCCGGTCCGGGGCCAGTCCCAGCCGCCGCCGGATCTCCGGAACGGTTCCATCCGCCCTGACCGTGTCGAGGAGCGGATGCCCGACATAGGCCGCATCGACCCCGGCCTTTTCGTACAGCGCCATTTCAAAAGGAAAGATGACGGCCATTCTGCTTACCGTTTCCCTGATCGACCGGATTCTGCCGGCTCCCCAGGCCCAGATCTTCGGGCTGATGTAATAAAGGACGGGGATCCCGGCTTTTTTCGCCACTCGGGCGAAGCGGAGATTGAATCCGGGGTAATCGATGAGGATCACCAGGGCGGGGCGGTCCGTCTCGAGAAACCGGCGCAGGCGGGAGAACAGGGCCCTGATCCGGCCGAGTTTGCCGAGAACCTCCGTGAGCCCGACCACACCCAACTCGGAGACGTCGGCCAGGAGAGTGACCGACGACGCCCGCATATGCATGCCCCCCACTCCGTAAAAGGCAAGGGTGGGATCGATCTCCCTCATGGCCGCGGCGAGCTGGGCTCCGTAGAGATCTCCCGAGGCCTCACCCGTCAGGATCAGAATTTTCGAGGTATGTTCCATCGGCGCTGCCGTCTCTCCGGTTTCAGCGGTTGCCGGGGAACGGGCGGAAGAAAAGCCTCTCTGAAATGGATCCATTTGCCCGCGTCGAGCGCTTCCACCCCCGTGAAGGTCCGTCTCACGTTCGAGTGAGAAACGATGCTCCTTCCCGTTCGGCAATCTATCTGCAGATGCCCCGCTGGGAGTTTTCCAGAAAGGAAACAAACTGGCGCACCTCCGGAAGGTCCTCCACCTCCGCCCGGATCCGTGCAATGGCTTCGACCAGCCGCAGGGAGGATCGGTAAACCAGCCGATAGGATTCTCGAAGTGCCTTGATCGACGGCTCGGAAAAGCCCCGCCGCTTGAGGCCCACCAGGTTCAGCCCATAGGGACGGGCCCGGTTGCCCGAGACGGTGACGAACGGCGGTACGTCCTGGGCCACGGCGGAGGCCCCACCGACGAAGGCGTGGGCGCCGATGCGAATGAACTGGTGGACCCCCGACATTCCGCCGATGATGGCCCAGTCCTCCACATGGATGTGTCCCGCCAGGTTCGTCGCATTGGCCATGATGACATGATTGCCCAGCTTGCAGTTGTGGGCGATGTGGCAGTACGCCATGATCAGGTTGCGATCCCCCATGATGGTGACGCCGATGTCGGACACGGTGGAGCGGTTGATGGTCACGAACTCCTTGATGATGTTATGATTTCCTATGACCACCCGGGTCTCTTCCCCCCTGTATTTCAGGTCCTGGGGAATCCCGCCGATGGAGGCGAACTGGAAGATCCGGTTTCCCTCCCCGATATCCGTGTGGCTCTCGATCACGACGTGGGGGCCGATGACCGTGTTCCGTCCGATGGTGACGCCGGGTCCGACGATACTATAGGGGCCGATCTCGACATCCTCGGCAATCCGGGCGTCGGGGGCGATCACGGCAGTGGGATGAATGCTCATGAATTCCGTCCTTCCAGTTTCTTTTCCAATGCTTCCAGCCTTCTGGCCAGGTCGAGAAGCTGCTGCCTCATGGCCGGGAGCTTCGGGATTGTCGCCTCCAGCCGCAGCCATTCACGGTGGGGCATATGGGGCGCTCCGGCCACGATGGTGGCGGCGGGAACGTTCTTGTGAATCCCGGCGCGAGCCGCCACCATGGCGTGGTCTCCGACCTGGATGTGTCCCACCAGGCCGGCCTGCCCTCCGATCATGACACCGCGGCCTACGGTCGTGCTGCCGGAAATACCGGCCTGGGAGACGACGATGGCATATTCTCCTATGACCACGTTGTGGGCGATCTGAACCAGGTTGTCGATCTTGGCGCCTTTCCGGATCCAGGTGCGGCCCATGGTTCCCCGATCGATGGTCGTGTTGGCGCCGATTTCGACATCGTCGTCGATCTGTACGATTCCGACCTGGGGAATCTTTATGTTTTCCCAGCCGGGCCGTGCAAATCCGAATCCGTCGCCCCCCACGACGACGCCCGCATGGAGGATGACCCGCTTTCCGATCCGGCACCGATGATACACCGTCACATTGGGGTGCAGAATCGATTCCTTGCCGATCGATGTTTCAACGCCCACGTAGACCCCCGGGTAGAGCACGGCTCCCGCCGCGATCTCGGCGCCGCGGCTTACCGTTGCCCCGGCATGGACGGTGGCCTCCGGGGATATCCTGGCGTCCCGGTCGACGAATGCCCGCTCGTGGATGCCCGGCCGTTCCGGCTCCTGCGGATGGAAGAGGGCAAGCGCCTGGCCGAAGGCTACGTAGGGGTCGGCGACCACGATCAGGGTCCGGCCGGGTTCTTCCATTCCCGGTGCAACAAGAACGGCGGTCGCCCGGGTGGTTTTCAGACGGGATCGGTACCTGCGGTTGGCGATGAAGGTCAGGTCGCCGTCTCCGGCTTCTTCGATACCCCGCACTCCCGCGATCAGGGCATCTGAATCCCCTTGAACAACGCCGCCCAGTCGGGCGGCGATCTCTTGAACGGTCCAATTCACGCTGTGTTCCGGTCGACGCCGGTTCCCTTACTTCTTCTTGTCCTTGAAGGTCCTGTTGAACTCCTCCACGACGCGCTTCGTGATGTCTTCCTTCGCGTTGAAGTACGGGAGCTGGAGAACGTATGGATCCAGAACCATTGTATATTTTTCCTTTTCGGCGATGGACCGGACGATCTTGAGGACTTCCGGGAACAGCTTTTTAAAGATATCCTGTTCCTTTGCCCGGAGATCGTCCTCGAAATCCTTGGCAACGACCTGGTAGTCCCGGTATTTCTTCTGCAGGGCCGTCTCCTTCTCCCGCAGGGCCGATTCCGTCAGGACGGTCCGCTGCTTTTCCAGATCCTCCCGAAGCTTCTTGAGTTCCTTTTCTTTTTCTTCGATGATGGCCTTGTCCCTGGCGATGAGCCTGCGCATCTCGTCGCCCATCTGTTTGCCAGCATTGGAGGTCAGCATGGCCTCCTGGATGTTGACAAAGCCGACCTTCTCCGCAGACCAGGCCGGCCCGGACGAGAGAGCCAGCAGAAGCAATCCCGCAATGACACCAAACACCGCTTTCTTCATTCGTGATACCTCTCTTTCAGCTTTTTTATTCGCTACATGAACATGCCGATGGCAAACTCCCATCGCGACGCGGATTCGCCTTCCTTGGCGTCGAGCACGTATCCCCACTCAAGGCGCAGGGGACCCAGCGGCGAATACCAGCGTATGCCAGCCCCCGTGGTATGCCGGAAATCGGTCCCGAAGGAATATGTGTCCCAGGCGTTTCCGGTGTCGTAGAAGACGACCCCCTTGATGCCGGCTTCCTTCACGAGAGGGAAAAGGTACTCGACGTTGAAGCAGAGGAACGATGTTCCCCCGATGACGTAATAGCCCGTCGCATCCTTTGGTCCCACGTCCTTGAGACCTCTCAGGGAGTTCATCCCGCCCAGGGTGAACCGCTCGAACAGGGGAATGCTCTCCCCTTCACTCGGAGCCAGGTAACCGGCCCGTCCCCGGACGCTGAAGACCGTGTCCAGGGGAAGGCCGAAAAACCACTGCGACTGTATCACGGCCTTGACGTAACTCGTCGTTCCTCCCAGGAGTTTGCTTGCGTAGCCGACGGAAACGCCGTTGCGGGAACCCCGGGTCGGGAAAAAGTTGTCATCCGATGTGTCCCGGTTGATGCCGATACTGATAATTCCTGTCCTGTATTCTCCGGCATAATCCTGGATATACTGGGGCGCGTACACGTTGATATCCTTTATGGTATCGATCGAATACGTGAAGCCGAAACTGCCGCTGAAGAATTCCCAGAGGGGATATCCCAGGGTGAATCCCCCGCCCGTTGAATTCACGTTGTAGTAATCCCACTCCTTCTCCGAATGCCAGGCGTTCCAGTTGCTGTAGAGGGGCAGGTCGAAGAGCCAGGGCTCGATGAACTGCAGCTCGAACCAGGTCTTGGTGCTGGAAAAGCTGGTTTTCAGCTTCAGGGTCTGTCCCCGGCCGAGGAAGTTCTGCTGGGAGATCTCCGCCACGAAGGCCAGGTGGTCCTGGCCGCTGTAGCCGGCGCCAATGCTGAACATTCCCGTGGCCTTCTCCTTCACATGGATGCGGACGTCCGTCAGATTCTCTGCGGGTCCTTTTTCCGTCTGGAAATTGATTTCCTCAAAGTAGCGGGTCCGCTCCAGGGCGGTATAGCTGTTCTTCAGGTTGGTGCTGTTGTAGAGGTCCCCCTCGACGATGGACAGGAGCCGGCGCATGACCTTGTCCCGGGTCTTCGTGTTTCCCGTGAAGGTGATGCGGTTGAAGTAGACCAAAATCCCCTTGTGGATCCTGTAGGTCACGTCCACGGACAGATCCTTCTCCCGGATGTCCGTCTGGGGTTGCACGTCCGCGTAGGCGAACCCCTCGTCGTTGGCGGCCTTGGTCAGCGTGTCGATATCCCTGATGATGGCAGATCGGTCATAGAACTCCTTCTTTTTGATCTCCAGCCTTTCCATCAGCTTCTGGCGGGTGACCTCGAGGGTGTCGCCCGCGATTGCGATGGTTCCCACGCGAAAGCGCTTCCCCTCGTTGATGGGGATCTTGATATAGATACCCTTGGCGTCATGGGTAATGACCGGGTCCGCCACCTGTGCCTGGATGAATCCGCTGTTCAGGTAGAAGGCGCTGATTCGGGCGACGTCCTGCCGGAGCTCGTCCTTCTTGAGAAGGCCCGAATCGGTAAAGACGTGG
Source organism: uncultured Syntrophaceae bacterium (assembly GCA_964641935.1). GTDB lineage: Bacteria > Desulfobacterota > Syntrophia > Syntrophales > PHBD01 > PHBD01. The sequence goes on along the minus strand of CAZXMK010000011.1, from coordinate 10,894 downwards.
AGGATGCCCCACTCGGTGGTCTTCATCTGTTTCTTGAGTTCTTTGTCCGTGAAGGTCCGGTTTCCCTCGAAGGAAATCTTCTCCACGTAGATCTTCTTGTTTTCCTGGACGGTCACAACAATGCGGGTGTCTTTTTCTCCCGCTTTTTCAACTTTATACGTGATCTCGGCGTTGTAGTAGCCTTTCCCTTCGTAGAGGGTTTTGATCTTGGCGATGTCGGCGGCCAGTTTTTCCGCGTTGAGGACCTGCCTCGTCTTTACGCTCATGTTCGAGAGGAGCTCATCCTGGTCGATGGCCTTGTTTCCCGTGAACTGGATCTGCGAAATGAGTGCCTTTTCCAGGATGTGGAACGTGACGACCGTCCCTTCCGGAGTCGAGGATGCCTCGGCTTTCACGTCGTCGAAATACCCCATTCCGTAAATGGCCTTGATGTCTCCGGACAGATCGGCCTCTGAGTAGACGTTGCCCTTGGCGCTTTTGATGACCTGGGCGATGGCGCTGCTCTCGATTTTCTGGTTGCCCTTGAAGTCCACCCGGGCGATCTTCTGTACTTCTCCGATCCGGAGCAGAAGGTCTCCCCTGAGCCGGGAGACCATGGCGGGAATGCCCTCCAACCCCCGCCCCTGGGCGAAAACGCCCGGGAAGGCCTGCCCTTTCTGCACATCGATGATTTTCGCGTCCACGCTGATGAGTTCGCCAAACTCGGACACGCTGCCCACGATGGCGTACAGTGCCCCTGTATCTTTTGCGGCCGCCAGGGCCGTTTCCTCATTCAGAGGCCTGCCTGCCACCCGTTTGAGAATCGTATCCCTGTCCACGGGCCGGATGCCCCTGGTTCTGGCCAGATCGGCGTACAGGGCGCTGAAAATGGATTCTTGGAGGAGGTCCCGCTGTGCTCCGCTGAAGACCTCAAAGGGAAGCAGCGCGATGGTTTTGGTTTCCTGCGCGGCGACAAGGTGCGGATTGCAAAAGAGGGAGACAGCGATGAAGAATCCGAGAATGCATCGGACGAAGTCAGATCGAGTTTTCGTCATGCTGGAGCACCTTTCCGTCCTTCAGGCCAACGCTTCGGGACATCCGTTTCGCCAGGGACCGGTTATGGGTCACCACGACCAGGGTTATGTTTCGTTGACGATTCAGATTCATCAGCAGATCCTCGACCTTCCGTCCCGTTTCCGTGTCGAGGTTTCCGGTGGGTTCGTCAGCCAGGATGACCTCCGGTTCCATGATGACCGCTCGGGCCACGGCCACCCGTTGCTGTTCGCCGCCCGAAAGCTCTCCCGGTTTGTGCGCCATCCTATCACCAAGTCCCACATCCATCAAGATTGATTCGGCCCGCTTCCGGGCCTCCTTTAGGGAAAGGCCGGAAATGAGGGCGGGCATCATCGTGTTTTCGAGGCTTGTGAACTCCGGCAGCAGGTTGTGGAACTGGAACACGAAGCCGATCCTCCGGTTGCGGAAGGACGCCAGTTCCTTTTCGCTCCAGGAGAAGACGTCCGCCCCGTCGAAGAGAACCTTGCCCGCCGTCGGATGGTCGAGGGTCCCCAGGATGTGCATCAGGGTGCTCTTCCCCGCCCCGGAGACCCCCAGGATGGCCAGGGACTCCCCCCCGGGGATGACCAGATCCATCTCCTTGAGGACCTCGATCCTCTGCCCGTTTTTGATGAACGTCTTTTCCAGGTTCCTGATTTCGATCATGGAGATTGCGGCCGTTTTCTATGTGCGGACTTCCGCCCGCATCTCAGTCGTAACGGAGAGCCTCTGCCGGGTCCAGCCGGGATGCCCGCCACGAGGGATACAGGGTGGACAGGAACGAGATCAGGAGTGTCCCGACCACGATGATGCCCACATCCGAGTAGTTGACCCGCGACGGAAGCTCGCTGAGGTAATAGACGTCGCCGGGAAGAATCTTGAACCCGAAGAAGCGCTCGATGAAGGAGGATACGGGCTCGATGTTCCAGGCCAGGAGAAGCCCTCCGGCGCATCCCAGGATCGTGCCGATGAAGCCGATGGTCACGCCCTGGAGGATGAAGATCTTCATGATGCTCCGCGAGGTGGCCCCCATCGATTTCAGGATGGCGATATCCTTGTTCTTTTCCATGACGACCATGATGAGCGTCGTGATGATATTGAAGGCCGCCACGAGAACGATCAGGCTCAGGATGATGAACATCACCTTCTTCTCCAGGCGGAGCGCCGCGAAAAGGTTCTTGTTCATCTCCATCCAATTCCGGGCCCAGTAGGGAAATCCGAGTTTTTTCTCGATGTTCTTGGCAATCTCCGCCGCCCGGTAGATGTCGTTCACCTTGACCTCGACCCCCGTGACGCGGTCGTCCATCCCCAGGAAGGCCTGGCAGTCCTTAAGGGAGAGATAGGCCAGCGTGGAGTCGTATTCGTAAAAACCGGACTCGAAAATGCCCACCCCGAGGAACCGCTTCATCCGCGGGACCATCCCCATGGGGGTGGATGTCCCCATGGGAGAGATGACGCTGACCGTTTCGTAGAGATAGAGCCCCAGGTGCTTGGCCAGCTCCTTGCCGACGAGGATTCCAGGCAGGTCCGCCCGGTCCCCGGGAATCGAGGAGGCGTTCCGGCGATCCGGGAGGAGGGCCTCGACGCTTCCCTCCTTCATCTTCCCGAGGCTGATGACGCGAAAGGCATCTTCCGGGGAGAGCCCCCGAAGGACCACGCCGCTCACGCCGTCCCCGTTCTTCAGCATGGCCTGGCTGTAGATGAAGGGCGTCGAGGCCACCACGCCGGGAGTGGCGTTGACGGCCTCCTGGACGGTCCGGTAATTCTGCATCGGTCCCGTGTACTGCATGATGACCGCGTGGGAATTGATGCCCAGGATCTTGTTGCGCAGGTCCGTCTCGAAGCCGTTCATGACCGCCAGAACCACGATGAGGGCCGCCACCCCCAGGAAGATCCCGGTGATGGAAATCATCGTGATGACCGAAACGAAGACCTGCTTGCGTTTGGCCCTTAGGTAACGGAGGCTGATATACGATTCGTATGACATGATGGATGGTCCGGAGAGAAGGGGGCCCGACGGATCAGGCGTCTTTCTGACGCATCTGGGGATACAGGATCACGTCCCGGATGGAGGCCGAATCCGTGAAGAGCATGACGAGCCGGTCGATCCCGATTCCCTCCCCCGCCGTCGGGGGCATGCCGTATTCCAGGACCCGGACATAGTCTTCATCCATTTCGTGGGCCTCCTCGTCGCCGGCCTCCCGCTCCTGAAGCTGCTGGAGAAACCGCTCCTTCTGGTCGGCGGGGTCGTTGAGTTCGGAGAAGGCATTGGCGATCTCCTTCCCGCAGATGTACAGCTCAAACCGGTCCACCAGCGACGGCTCGTCGTTGTTCCGGCGGGACAGGGGAGAGACCTCCACGGGGTAATGGGTCACGAAGGTCGGCTGAACCAGGCCTGCCTCCACCTTTTCTTCGAAGACGGCCATGAGAATCTTGCCGGCGGGATCGCCGTTCCGAACCTCGATCCCGAGCGACCGGGCGAATGAAGCAATCCGGGAGGGATCCTCCAGGGTTTCCCGGTCCACGCCGAGGCTCTCCATGACGGCGTCCCGAACGCGCACCCGGCGCCAGGGAGGAGTCATGTCCACTTCCTTTCCCTGATACGAAAAACGGGTTCCGCTGAAGAGGTTCCCGGCGATGAAGACAAACAGCTCCTCCGTGAAGTCCATCAGGTCTTCGAAGGTGGCGTAGGCCTGGTAGAACTCCATCATGGTGAACTCGGGATTGTGGAAGGTGGAGACACCTTCGTTGCGGAAGTTCCGGTTGATTTCGTAGACCCGTTCCAGTCCCCCCGTAACCAGCCGCTTGAGATAAAGCTCCGGGGCGATGCGGAGAAAGAGGTCCATTCCCAGGGCGTTGTGGAAGGTCTTGAAGGGGCGGGCGGCGGCCCCTCCGGCCCGGGGCTGCATCATGGGCGTTTCCACCTCCAGGAAATCGTGGTCGTCCATAAACCGGCGGATCAGGCGGATGATCCGGCTCCTCTTGATGAAAACCTCGCGCGATTCCGGATTGGCGATCAGGTCCAGGTGGCGCTGCCGGTAGCGGGTCTCGATGTCCGTCAAGCCGTGCCATTTCTCCGGCAGGGGCCGCACGGCCTTGGCGAGGAGCCGAAGCTCCCTCGCTTCGATGGTCAGCTCTCCCGTCCGGCTCTTCATGATCCTGCCGGAGAGAGAGACGATATCGCCGACGTCGAGCGACTTGAAGAGGTCGAAGGCCTCGGGCCCGACGGCGTCCCGGCGGATGAATCCCTGGATCCTGCCGGTCCGGTCCTGGAGGGACACGAAGGCACCCTTCCCGAAGTCCCGGATGGCCATGATCCGGCCCCCCAGGCAGAAGGTGTCCTCGATTCCCTGGAAGGCGTCCTTGTCCAGGGTCCCGAACCGTTCGATCAGTGCCGCGGCGGTGTCGCCCACCCGGATCCCGTTGGGGTACGGATCGATTCCCCGGGCGGCCAGTTCGGCCACCTTCTCCCGTCGTATCTTCAGAAGTTCGCTTTCTTCCATGGGTTCCCGTGATCTGTTGACGTATAGAGGGGTGTTGGACTATATGGATTTTTCCGATTCGTCAAGCAAATTCACCCGCCGGGGCGCCCTGTTCCCGACCTCCGGCAACCGGGAGTAAACCTTTGGAATCAGCATTATTCCGGGAGGATGTCCCTGTCTCGGACTGGTCAGACTGGCGCTGGCAGCTGGCCCGGTCAGCCCTTCGAAGGGACGGACTGGCCCGGATCCTGGGCAGGGAGGCCTTGGCGGGACCTGCATGGGAACGCCTGCTGCGACTTTATCCCTGCCGGATCCCTCCTTATTATATGTCTCTCCTGCGTCCGGGTGTCGCCGGGGACCCCCTGGCCCGGCAGGCCTTTCCGGACCCCCGGGAACTGGAGGGCCGGTCCGGGGAGGATCCGGATCCCCTGGAAGAGGGAAAACACATGCCCGTGCCGGGGCTCATCCGCCGTTACGGGAATCGCTGCCTGGTCCTGGCGGCGGAGCGCTGCGCCCTGCATTGCCGCCACTGCAACCGAAAGCGGCTCTGGAGCCGCCCTGCATCCGGGAGCCGGTTGTCCCGCCTGCGCCGCGCCCTGGAGTGGATCGCCAGGACTCCGGCGATCCGGGAGGTCATCCTCTCGGGAGGAGATCCCCTGACCAGTGACGATGGAGAGCTGGACTGGCTCCTGGGCTCGCTGCGGGCGATCCCGCACGTGGAGGTCCTTCGCCTGGGCAGTCGTGTGCCCGTCGTCCTGCCCATGCGGATCACCGGGGACCTCTGCCGGATCCTCCAGCGCCACCGCCCTCTCTGGCTCAATACCCAGTTCAACCACCCACTTGAAATCACAGAAGAATCGGCAGCCGCATGCGACAGGATCCTCACCTGCGGCATCCCCGTCTCCAGCCAGTCGGTTCTCCTCAAGGGAGTCAACGACCGCTGCGAGGTCCTCCGGGATCTTTTTGAGGGTCTCCAGCGCATCTCCGTCCGCCCCTATTATCTCTTCCACTGCGACGCAGTGAAGGGAACGGGCCATTTCCGGACCTCCACGGCGGCAGGCATGGAGATCATGGACCGGCTCTGGAGGGACCTGTCGGGCCTCTGCCTGCCCCGATATGTGCAGGATCTCCCCGGCGAGGGGGGCAAGGTCCTCCTCCATCGGCCGACCGCCGGCCTCCGCCCGGAGCCGTAATCCCTCAAGGGTTTGTTTTCTTTTGACAAGGTCTGTCAAATGCATTATGAATCCCAATCCCGAGGGGTGAATAACCCCTTGGATTTCCACAAGGAGAGACAGCAATGTATACGGCCAGCGACCTGAGGAAGGGGCTCCGGATCAAGATCGACGGCGATCCCTATATCATCACCGAATTCAATTTCGTGAAGCCCGGGAAGGGACAGGCTCTCTACCGGTGCAAACTCAAGAACATGATCACCGGAAGCCAGTTCGAGCGGACGTTCCGGTCGGTGGACATGTTCGATCCCGCGGATCTCCAGGTGAAGACGATGCAGTACCTCTACATGGAAGAGGGAAAGTACTGCTTCATGGACACGACCACCTTCGAGCAGGTATTCGTCACGGAGGACCAGGTGGGGGAGGCGAAGAACTTCCTCCTGGAAAACGTGGAGGCGGAAGTCCTTTTCTTCGAGGAACGACCCTTGGGGGTGACCCTGCCCAACTCGGTGGACCTGGTGGTGACCAAGGCGGATCCCTGGATCAAGGGCGACACGGTCTCGGGAAACACCAAGCCCGTAACCGTCGAGACGGGTTACGTGGTTCTTGTCCCTTCCTTCATCGAGGAAGGGGAAAAGATCCGTATCGACACGCGCTCGGGGGAGTACCTCACCCGGGTGAAAGACTGATCTCCCGTGGAGCAAGAAGAATCATGGCTCCTGGCCGGACGGCGGAGGGCACTTGATATCCGGGCGCGGATGATCGAGGCTCTCCGCCGTTTCTTTCTGGAACGGGACTATCTGGAAGTGGAAACTCCCGCCCGGATCCCGGCCCCCGCGCCGGAGACCCACATCGAACCCGTCCCGAGCGGGGACTGGTTCCTTCACCCCTCTCCCGAACTTTGCATGAAGCGGCTCCTGGCCGCCGGGTATCCCCGGATCTTCCAGATCTGCCGATGCTTTCGCGCTGGCGAGAGGGGGGACCGCCATCTGCCCGAATTCACCATGCTGGAGTGGTACCGGCGGGGCATCGATTCCCGGGAGCTGATGGACGAGTGCGAGGCCCTTGTCCGCTCCGTGGCGGAGGACCTCGGGATGGGCGACGTTCTTTCCTGCCGGGGGAAACCATTCAGGCTTTCGGCTCCCTGGCCGAGGCTTTCCGTCCGGGATGCCTTTGCCGCTCATGCCTCGATTTCTCCCGAAGAGGCCCTCCGGCAGGAGCGCTTCGAAGAGGTTCTGGCCTTCGAGGTGGAGCCTCTCCTGGGCCGTGAAACCCCCCTGTTTCTCCACTCTTACCCGATGGCGCATGCATCCCTGGCGAGAGCGGACCGGGACGATCCGTCCGTGGCGGAGCGTTTTGAGCTCTACATGGCGGGGATGGAACTGGCCAACGGATTTGCCGAGCTGACGGATCCCGTGGAGCAGCGGCGCCGTTTCGACGAGGCCCGGGCGGACGTGGAACGCCGGGTCGGAACCAGTCCCCCCCAGCCGGAGCGGTTTCTCCGGGCGCTGGAAAGGATGCCCGAGGCGTCGGGAATCGCCCTCGGGGTTGACCGGCTGGCCATGGTTTTCTGTGATGTCGCAACCATTGACGAGGTCGTGGCCTTCCCTCCGGAAATCCTTTGAACCACGTGGATTTCCGAGACTGCCGCCCTTGACAAGGGGGCGAAATTCCATTACGGTCCATCCAGTTTCAAATACCCTCTCAGGAGTGAGCAATGTCCCCTGCTGCCGCCGCCTCCGCGGGAAGCACGTTTCATGGCACCCTTCTCGGAATGATCCTGGGCGCGGGACTGATGGTCCAGTTTGTCCTCGTCCTTCTCCTTTTGTTCTCCGTTGTTTCGTGGGCCATCATTTTCATGAAGTACCGCCAGTTCAGGAAAGTAAAAAGGGATAACGAGGCTTTTCTGGAGGGTTACAGCAACAGCCGCCGCCTCTCGGAGGTTTACCCCCTGGCGAAGAAGCACACCGATTCTACTCTGGCGGGGGTCTTTCTGTCGGGATACGAGGAGTTGGGCCGGGTTGGCAAGATGGGTTCCGATTCGTCGGCTTCCGAAGCGTCTCCCGTATCGATCGAACGACACGGTGTCGATCACGTGGAGCGTGCCCTGGGGCAGGCACTGGGCATGGAGGGCTCAAAACTGGAGAGCGCCATCGGATTCCTGGCCACGACCGGGAGTGCCAGCCCCTTCATCGGGCTGTTCGGTACCGTCTGGGGGATCATGGACACCTTCAAGGGAATCGGGGCCCGCGGGTCGGCGACGCTCGCCGTCGTCGCACCGGGCATCTCGGAGGCCCTCATCGCAACGGCGGCCGGTCTGGCGGCTGCCATCCCGGCGGTCATTTTCTACAATTATTACCTGAACCGTGTTCGGGGCATGACCCAGGATATGGAACACTTTGCCTCGGAGTTCCTGAACCTGGTGGACCGTCATTCGGGGAGATCCTGAGTCCGTGATGAACCGTTTCCGCAGGACCGCATCGGACCACAAGCCCATGTCGGAGATCAACGTGACGCCGCTGGTGGACGTCGTCCTGGTGCTTCTCATCATCTTCATGGTGACGGCTCCGATGCTCCAGATGGGCATTGATGTGAACCTTCCCCAGGTGAAGTCCAAGAGCGTCGACGTGACGGAGGAAAAACTCGTCCTGACCATCCGGAGCAACCAGGAGATCGTGATCAACCGGACCCAGGTGCCCCTGCCGGAGCTCAGCGACAAGCTCGAGGCCATCTTCGCCAACCGGATCGACCGGGACCTCTATCTGCGGGCGGACAAGACGGTGCCCTATGGATTCGTGGTCCAGGTCATGGCGGCGGTGCGAAAGGGCGGCGTCGACAAACTCGGCATGATCACGGAGCCTCCGGAGGAGGAGCGATGACAGCCGCAGGGCTCTTCCGGCCGCATGGGGGGAGCAGCCTGAACCGCATGATCCTCCTGTCCGGATTCCTGCACGCTCTCGTCCTCGTTCTCATGATTGCCCTCGGTCCCCTGTCTTCCCCTACGCGGCTCACCTTTGGCCCGGTCCACTCCGTTTCCCTGGTCAGCATGGCGGACATCACGCCCAAGTCTTCCGGGCCCGATCTCACCCGGGAGGTCCTGCGCACGGTTCCGCCCGCCCAACCGAAGATCCTGAAGAAAGAACCGATCGTCCTTCCCAAGAAAAAGACAGAGCCGGCGAAGCAGAAGGCGGCCCTGGACCGCAGGATCGAGGAGCTCCGCAAAAAAGTCGAGCAATCGGAGCGTGCGGAGGCGTCCCGCCCGGCCATGTCGACCCGCTTCTCGACTTCCGGGCAGATGTCCGAGGCCGACCTGAACAACCGCATGGGGATCTACTATGCCGTTCTCTGGAACCGGATCCGCAGCCAGTGGGCGCTCCCGGCCGACCTGACGAAAGGGAAGGCCCTGGAGGCGGTGGTCCTGGTACGCATTCTCCGCAGCGGGGAGATTGCCGAACTGGACTTTGAAAAGCGTTCCGGAAACCGGTATTTCGATGATTCAACCCTGAAGGCGGTGCAAAA
>CAZXMK010000011.1:0-1589 GCA_964641935.1 uncultured Syntrophaceae bacterium | reverse complement strand
CCCGGTACATTCCGGTATGACGACTGGTCCGCCATCGGCACCGAGTTCCTGGTCAAGGGGTCCTTCAAGGTCACAGGAACGGACCTCGACATCGAGGCCCGTCTCTTTGATGTCGTAAAAGGGCAGGTCATCGTGGCCAAGGGCTACACGGGAAACAGGGACAAGCCCGAGGCGCTGCTCAGGCTTCTCGCGTCGGACATTCTGGTAGCCCTCACCGGGGAAGGGGGTGTGTTCGATACGAGAATCGCCTTCGTTATGAAGTCGAAGGGAAAAGCGGATCTCTACTCGGTCCTTTTCGACGGAACCGAGCGGCAGCGCCTGACGAGCCATCAGAGCATTATCCATTCCCCGCGCTGGTCTCCCGACGGCAGCAAGCTGGCCTTCACGTCTTACAAGGAAGGCAACCCGGACCTTTACATCCTTGACGTGGCGACCCGCAGAATCAGGAAAATTCTCGACCACCGGGGGATCAACCTGTCCGGCTCCTGGTCCCCTGACAGTCGCCGGCTCCTGGTTACCCTGAGCAAAGACGGAAACGAAGAGATTTACATCCTCGACACGGCCACCTACCTGGCTCGCCGGATCACCTTCAGCTCGTCCATCGACATCTCCCCCTCCTGGTCTCCCGACGGCGGGCGGATTGCCTTTGTATCCAACCGGGCCGGCTCCCCCCAGATCTATCTGATGAACGCCGACGGCAGCAGCATCCGCCGGCTCACTTATGAGGGAAGGTACAACACATCCCCGTCCTGGTCCCCCAAGGGAAAGCGCCTCGCCTTCGAGGGCATGGCCGGCGGCCGGTTCCAGATCTTCACCATCGACGAGGATGGGACCAACCTCCTGCAGCTCACCTTCGACCGGGGCGACAACGAATCGCCCTCCTGGTCTCCCGACGGCCGGTACATCGTCTTCAGCTCCCGTGCGGGAGGGGGGAGAATCCTGGTGATGAACGTCAACGGGACGAATGTCCGGACACTCCAGGACGGAGGGGGGGCCTCGCCGTCCTGGTCGCCGCGGCTGAAGTGACCGGGTGCATGCAACACCACGCGGAACCGGATCATGCCGCCTGAGACCGTCTTCTGGATTCTCCTGATCGCCTTTTTCGCCGGACTGGTTCAAGGATTCACCGGCTTCGGCTCGATCCTCCTGTCGCTGCCGCTGGTCATGCTCTGGCTGGACGTGCGGACGGCGGTGCCGGTGACCAGTCTTTTCGGTGCGCTCCTGACGGTCGGACTTGTCATTCCCCTCTGGCGCCACTTCGACTGGCGGAAGTTCCTGCCCCTCCTCCTTGGCAGCCTCCCCGGCATTCCCCTCGGCGTCATGCTTCTTGTCCACCTGCATGCCCTCTGGATCCAGCGTTTTGTCGGGCTTGTCCTTCTGCTTTACAGCCTCTGGGGATTCTTCCTGGCCTCACCGCGTGCCCGGGAACTCGGGGGGGTATGGCCCTACGGGTTCGGCTTTCTGGGAGGGCTGTTCGGGGGGGCCATCAGCGCCTCGGGACCGCCTGTCATTGTTTATGTCACGCTCCAGCCCTGGAGCAAGGATGACCTCAAGGCGACCCTGCAGGGATTCTTTCTGTTTTCGGGGAT
>CAZXMK010000010.1:0-26171 GCA_964641935.1 uncultured Syntrophaceae bacterium | reverse complement strand
CTCGACGGCCTCCCGGATCATGCGGGGCCGGACGCAGTCACCGATGGTGAAAATTTCCGGGGCCGTTCCCCGAAAGGCCTCGATGACCGCCGGATCGGGGCGGAGCCCTGCGGCGATCACCACAGCGTCCGCCTCGATGAATTCGGACTCCCCGTTCCGGGTCACCTTCACGCCCTGCGCGGTGATCTCCCCGACGGTCGTCCGGGTCTCCAGACGGATGCCCAGCATCTTCAGCATGCCCAGGAAAAACGGCCGGTAGCTCGTGGCGACCGTCGGTGCCAGGCGCTCCAGCATCTCCAGGACGGTGACGCTCGTGACACCCTGCGTCTTCGACACGAGGAACTCCGCCGTCTCGCATCCCACCAGGCCGCCGCCGACGATGACGACGCGGCCCCGGACGGTCTTCTTCCCCGTAAGGACGTCCTCGGCGGCCACGACGTGGGCCGCGTCCACTCCCGGGATGTTCGGGACGATGGGGACGGCGCCCACGGCCAGGACCAGGACATCGGGCCGCTCCCGCTTCACGGTTTCGGGATCCAGGGCGCTTTCCAGGCGGATCTCGACGCCCGCCCGGGCGGCCCGCAGGGCCATGCTCCGGGCGAGGTTGGCGATCTCTTCCTTGTGGGGGGGCAGGCAGCCCACCCGCAGCCACCCGCCGGATTCCGGCTCTTTTTCAAAGAGGGTGACCCGGTGCCCACGCCCGGCGGCCGTCATGGCCGCCTCGAGGCCCGCGGGTCCGCCGCCGGCCACGAAGACCTTTTTTGCACGAACGGCGGGTGTCGCCGTGTGCAGCAACTCCTTCCCCGTGCTCGGATTGACGGTGCACCCGGCGGAGGCCCCGCAGTGCGGGTCCTTGTAGACGATCATGATGTCGGACAGGCAGGTCCCGCAGGCGAGGCAGGGGACGATCTCCCCGGCGCGCCCTTCTCTTGCCTTGTTGGCGAAATGCGGGTCGGCGATCAGGGCCCGCCCCATCCCGACGAAGTCGGCCAGGCCGTCCGCCAGGATCCGCTCGGCCGTTTCCGGGTCGTTGATCCGGTTGGAGGCGATGACGGGAATGCCGACAACGTCCCGGATCTGCCCGGTCAGGGGAGCGAAGGCCCCCTTCGGCACGAAGGACGCCACGGTGGGAACGCGCGATTCGTGCCAGCCCGTGTAGGTGTTGAGAAAATCGATGCCCGCCTGCTCCAGGGCCCGGGCCACGATTTTCGACTCCTCGATGGTGTGTCCCCCCGGCATCTGCTCCTCCAGGTTCAGGCGGACCCCCAGCGGGAAGTCATGGCCGACCTCCCGGCGGATGCGGGCGACGATCTCCAGGACGATGCGCATCCGGTTCTCCAGGCTTCCCCCGTACTCGTCCTCGCGCTGGTTCGTGATGGGCGACAGGAAGCGGTTCAGCAGGTAGCCCGCGCCGACGATGAACTCCACGGCGTCGAAGCCCCCTGCGCGTGCACGCCCGGCCGCCTTCCCGTAGTCGTCGACCAGACGGTGGATCTCCTCGATCGTGAGGGCCCGCGGAGTTCCCCGCATCATCTGGTTCGGGACCGCCGAGGGGCCGACCAGCTCGGGCACGCCGTCCCGGAAGACCATGTGGTAGGAGGTGATGAGCTGGCAGGCGGACTTGCCCCCGTGGGCCCGGATGGCCTCTGTGAGCCGCCGGATTCCCGGCAGGTAGCGGTCGTCGAAGACGCCCGGCGCCATGTGCGATCCGGCGTACATGGGGGTGAAGGGGATGATGATCATGCCGGTGCCGCCTTTCGCCCGCTCGGCGAAGTAGGCGATGAAACGGTCCCCGACGGATCCGTCGGGCTCCGAGTATCCCATCGTCATGGGGAGCATGACGATGCGGTTCCTGATTTCCAGGTTTCCGATGCGTCCGGGGGTGAACAGGTGCCGATCCATTTCCTTCTCCTTTCGATCAGGCCGTGATGGGCCGGAGCGCCGGCCCGGGAAGAGGTTCATCCTTGCGGCCGGCGGGCCTTCCCGGCCGGTATGGATTCCATACCTGAATCCGGGCCGGGCTTCAATCCCTGATGACGTCCACGGATGCGATTTCCCGGCCCCATCCGGCCGTCCGTGCGGACTGCATAACGCGTCCATCAACGGATCATGGCCGCAACCGGGGCCATAATCTGGGATTGACACCTGCAGGCGGCTCTCTTACACTTCCCGGGCAGGCGGCTGGGAAGCACCCACCGCCCGACTCTCCCCCGTTCACGCAGGAGGCATCATGAAGCGAACCGGAGCCCTGCTGATGGCCGCACTTCCATTCCTTGCCGCGGTTCTCATCCTCACCGCGCCTGTATCCGAGTGTGACGCGGCCCCAGCCTTCGGGGCCGTGCAGACCCTCCCGGCAACCGTGCAGTCGGTGGCCGGAAAGGAAGTGACCCTCGCCTGCCGGGCCCCGGAATGGAAATCCTCCGCAGATCCCGTCGAGCGCATCGTCCAGGATATCGCCCGGAAGACCCTTCTCCTGGAGGGCATGCCCATTGTGATCGGGGAAGAGAAGGGCACGATCCGGAGGGTTGCGGGAAACACCGTTGTGGTTGTCCTTGAAAAAGCAGCCGCCCTGAAAACGGGGGCAGGCCTTGTCATCGACGTTCCGAAGAAAAAAGTCGCCGTCGCCGAGATCGAGGTCCTGAGGGGAAACATCCGGGAGGCGGGCTCGATCCTGGCGGAAAAGCTGGGCACTGCCTTTGTCGAAGCGGGGTCCTTCGTCGTCGTGGAGAGGCAGAAGATCCAGGCCGTCATGGAAGAGATGAAGCTGGCCTCCTCCGGGCTCACGGAGATCCCGGCCCATGCCCGGTCGAGGCTCCTGGTGGCCGACCTGATCGTAACGGGGACGATGACGGAGATGCGCGACGCCTGGGAGGTTCACCTGAGGGCCATCAACGTGGCCACGGGCCAGGCGGTTGTTGCCGTCCAGGGGCTGGTCCCGCTCTTCCGGGCTGAGGCAGGACGAGAAGCGAAGGCCCTGGAGGAGGACTTCGAATCGTATTCGACGGGATCCGTGGATTATTCGTGGCACATGGGAATGTGGCGCAAAGGGGTGGGCAAAGCGGTTCTCGACACGACCGGCGGGGCCGGCGGGTCGAAGAAATCGCTCCGCCTGGACTACAATTTCACACACCCGTACGAGGGGCCCGGATGTCCCTCCCTTTCGAACGTCCGGAAGCGGGACCTGTCCCTCTTCAAGGGGATCGAGTTCATGGCCCGGTCCTCCCAGCCTTCCCGCGCCTACGCGAACATCGACATCTCGGACCGCGAAAATCCGAGGATGCGGGACCGGTGGTCCGCCCGCTACCCCGTGGGCAATGAATGGCGGACCGTCCGGGTCCCCTTCGATCAGCTGAGCATCATCGTGGTCAAGGGCATCGAGGCCACCGGTTACCGGCACGGCCGGCAGGTCCTCGACCTGGGGCGGGTGGAGGCGATCCGGATCGGCGTATGTCCCTCGGACCTCGACGAGCGTGCGGACAAAAAGGGATCCCTCTGGATCGACAACCTGCGCCTCTATTGAGCAGTGCCGCATGAAAGCATACCCGATGCTTTTCCGCGGGACGTTTCTCCTCTGCCTCCTCCTGTCGACGGCCGCCTGCACCGCCGCCGAGCGATCCGCCACGGTTTCCGATACGGCCGCCGCCCGGCCCGCCCCATCCGTTTCCCTCCCGGCGGAGACCGTTCATTTCCCTTCCCTCGATGAGGACCTGACCGGGGGGAACCCGACCCCCATCCGGGGGATCCTGGTCCGGCCGGGAGGCCCCGGGCCGTTTCCGGCGGTGGTGGCCCTTCACGGTTGTTCCGGGCTTACCGGCCGATCCGGCCGCCTGATCGCCCGGGAGGCGGACTGGGCGGCGCGGCTGGTAGGCCTCGGTTGTGCGGTTCTCTTTCCCGACAGCTTCACTCCCCGCCATCTCCGGGAAATCTGCACGCGCCGGGACATGGCGGGCATGCCGGCCCGCGAGCGGCCCCGGGATGCCTATGGGGCGCTCCTGTGGCTCCAGTCGCAGGCATTCATCCGGAAGGACCGGATCGTGCTGATGGGATGGTCCAACGGCGGATCGGCGGTCCTGGCAGCCGTCGGCGGGCAGGCGCCGCTCCGCCCGCCCGTCCTGGAGCATGATTTCCAGCTTGCCGTTGCCTTTTATCCCGGGTGCAGAGCCGCACTGCGCTCGACGGGGTGGAAGGCGAGGATCCCGCTGACCATCCTGATCGGAGAGAACGACGACTGGACCCCCGCGGCCTCCTGCAGAAGCCTGGCCGAGAGGGCGGCAAAGCGGGGCGACGCAGTCGAAATCGTGGTGTACCCCGGGGCTCACCATGGGTTCGACACGCCCGGACAGCCGCTTCGGGTTCGAAGCGGCCTGGCCCGCACCACACGCCGCGACGGAACGGCTACGGTCGGTACGGAGCCCGCTGCACGCGCCGATGCCG
Source organism: uncultured Syntrophaceae bacterium (assembly GCA_964641935.1). Lineage (GTDB taxonomy): Bacteria > Desulfobacterota > Syntrophia > Syntrophales > PHBD01 > PHBD01. Next base: position 21,737 of record CAZXMK010000010.1, on the reverse strand, counting down.
CGGCCCGCGTGGAGAAAATGCTGAAGGCCTTCCTGGTGCCCTGACGGACCGTCACGATCCGTCTTTTTCAAACCTGTTCCCGGTCATCCCGCTGGTTTTTCCCCCGATCCGCGCTTTTGCCCATCCCCCGCCGGCTCGTCCATCCGTTCCCGCGTCTCCGCCATGATATCGGCAAAGGCATCGGGAGAAGGGCGATAGAAATAATATACGAATGTGATTTTCATCACAGACAAGATCGTGAATATCCGTACAATCCGGATCCACCAACCAGAATGGCCGGTGAATTCGGGAAGCGGAATTCTACCGGGCCGGATGCGGAGGAGAAGGTGGGGGAAAAGCTGGTGCGCATCTATGAACTCGTTACCGAGAAAACCGGGCTCAAGGGACGGCTCGAGCTTGCCGTGAGAACGGGGATATCCTTGAGCCAGGCGGTCGACGTGGAAGATACGGAGGAACTCGTTCACCGGTTCAAGCATGCGGCAAGCGACATCTACGATACGCTTTGCGGCAGGACCGCGCCGTAACGATTCGGTCAGGAGATGAGGCCAGTGGAAGGCGCCGCCAGGAGAGAACTCAGGTTGATCGTGCACAATGACGGTTCTTCGGAGACCCAGCCGCACGTGGAAAAACAGGGCTCGAAAGAGGAATTGCAACGCTGGCCGATCTGCGGCCTTCCCGTGGCGAGCTTTCTCCAGGTCATCGCCATGGACCAGCAGACCTGCATCCTGGAAGTCTACCGGGACGCCGACCGCCAGGGACGTTTCTGCTTCGTTCAGGGAGCCCTCTACGATGCCGCCTGCAACGGCCTGGAAGCGGAAGACGCCGCGCTGGAGATGGTCTCCTGGGAGAACGTCCGGCTCAACATCCGGAGGATTGTCGATGCCGGCGGTTTCACCAGGAAGATCGAGAAGAGCCTCATGTCGATCCTGATGGAGTCTTCGCGGCGGTGCGACGAGGCGGCCGGCGGGCGGGGTGCGGAGGCGGAGGATACGGAAGCAGACGCCGACACCGACGCGGAAGCCCCCGGGATGGGGGAAGACCGTTTCAAGCAGTGCCTTCGGGTCGTTCGCGAGGACATGGGAGATGCGCTCCTGTCGGCAAGCATCGCGGACCTTGACGGCGGGACGGTCCTGGCTTCCCATCATGACCGAAAAACCCTGGGAACGGCCCAGCTGTTCATCCAGTTGACGGAATCTCTCCGGAGCGCCTTCGGCCGGGATCCGGAACAGAGGGGGCTCGGCGGCCATTATATTGTCAACCTCAGGGGCGGGCTTTCGCTCATGGTCCTTCTTTTCGACCGGCATCAACTGGGCATGCTGTTCGACAGCGCAAAATGCTCTCTGGGGCTGGTCCTGAACGCCATCGTTCCCAAGGCGGCCAGGACGTTTGAAGCAGGCGGTGATTGAGCGGTCCCGCCCCGGGGCGATCCGTCCGGATGAAGGATCCGCGAGCGGGGGACGGGACCGGGTTTCCGGAAAGCCGGGAAGCGAGGAATGGAACAGCAGGAGAATCCAACATTCTAAAGGGGAGGCGTAATGAACATACAGAAATTGAACGGTTGTCTGGAAGGATTGAAGAAGGATCTGGGAGACGGTCTGCTTGCATCGAGCATCGTCTCCACGGAGGACGGGCAGGTGCTGGTGGCGACGGAGCGGTCCAATACGGCCGGGGCCACGCTGCTCAACGAAATCACGGCGTCCATCCGGGAAGGCCTGAAGACTTACCCGGTGGAACTGGGCCAGTACTATTACATCGACGTCGCCGGGAACATGGGCATCCTGGCCATTCCCTTCGGCGACTACCAGTGGGCGATCGTCGTCAACAAGAAACAGGTCAAGCTGGGGCTGCTTCTGAATATCGTTCTGCCCAGCATCATCAACGCATTCGAAGATGCGGTCGTTTCCTGAAGAGGCGAAAGGAAGGGGCGATGGGAGAAAAAATGGTCCGGATTTTTGAGATCGTCATGGAGCAGGCAGGTCTCAAGGGACGTATGGAGCTGGCGACCAGGACGGGGATTTCCCAGTCCATGGCGGCCCAGATGAAGGATACCGAGGAGATGGTGAAAAAGCTGAAGGAAACCGCCAACCTGATCCTCGATCGGAGCAACCTGAACACCATCAGCCACTGATGCGTGCCTTTCCGCGGCAGGCCGCGGCATGGGTGTCGCCGGAACCGCAGCGCATCACCGGGAGTTGAGAGGATGATGGAGAAACGCATGCACGCGGGCCACCGCCGCCCGGGAGAGATGTCGCCATGAGCCTGATCCTCGGCAGTCAGCACCTCGACAGGATCCAGGACACCCTGCAGAAGAACCTGATCGGGTCGGGTGTCCAGAACACCATGCTGATCGATATGGCCGGCAACATCATCGTGACGGTCGACAACGGGCAGGCGACGCGGGACATGTATTCGCTGGCCGCGCTCGCGGCGGCCAATTTCGGAGCGATGTGCAGCATGGCCAGGATTGTCGGGGAGGAAGAATTCTCGCTCCTCTTTCACAAGGGGCAGAAAGAGAGCATCTATTTCAGCAGGGTGAACGAAGAATTTCTGCTGGTCAACATCTTTGACAACGAGGTAACCCTTGGATTTCTAAGGCTGAAGATGGCCCAGGTCATCCAGGAGCTGTCCCGGGTTCTGGATTAGGAAACAGGATCACCCGGCCGGACCGGGCCGGGCAGGCAAAGAGCGGAAGGCGTCGGGCAGGGAGGAAGCGGATTTTGGCATTCATCAACCTGAAGGATCGGGTCATCCAGGCCAAGATTGTCTATTACGGTCCCGGAAGATGCGGCAAGACGACGAACCTGGAATACATCTACAGCCGGTGTCGCGAGCAGATCAATTCCGAAATGGTGACGGTCAAGACACAGGGCGACCGAACCCTCTTCTTTGATTTCTTTCCTTTCGACATCGGCAAGATCGCCGGGTACGACGTGAAAATCCAATTGTACACCGTGCCGGGCCAGGTGAAGTACAACTCGACGAGGCGGCTCGTCCTGAAGGGGGTGGACGGCGTCGTGTTCGTCGCCGATTCCGAGGCGGAGCGAAGAAACAAGAACGTGGCGTCCCTGATGAATCTCCAGGAGAACCTCGCTCTCTACAACAAGAACATTTTCGAGATGCCGCTGGTCATCCAGTACAACAAGCGGGATCTGGCAAAGCAGGGGATCGAAGTGCTGGATGTCGAGACCCTGGACCGGGATCTCAACGGCGTATTGAAAGCGCCGTCATTCGAAGCCAGTGCCGTGGAGGGAGACAACGTCGTCGTAACGCTGAAGAAGATCATCTCGCTGACCATGGCCTCCCTGGAAAAGGAACTGGAGAACGGGGATTGGTGATGAAAGAATCTTCATTCGTTCGGGAAGTGGAAAACCGCCTCGATGTCCTGTTCGGAATCGGCCTTGATTCCGTGGAACGCGGCCGGAATGCGGGACCGGATCCCGTCGATCCCAGGGCCATGCTGGACGGAATCAGCGCAGATGCTCCACTGGGGGCCGGAGGGGACGGGGATGCGGCGGCGGTTCCGGACATGATGGACAATCGCCTGAGCGGCGATGCCGAATCCCCGGAGTCCGATCGGGACAGGCGCTATCACATCCTTCTTGAGGAAGAAACGCCGGATCCGGTTACGGAATCCGGTGCCGCCCATCCCTGTCTCGAGGAAATCGAACCGGTTCCCGGATCGGCCGACTCAGGCGCAGCCGAAGACGGAGACAGGCGTTTCGAGCAGATTTTCGGCGATATCGAGTCGGTCACGCCGGCCCTGTTCTCGCCGGTCAGGACACTGAAAAGCATCATTCTGTCGTTGGAATGGGAAATCAGCGACGCCATCCTTGGCAGGCTGGACAGGGAGCTGAACGGACTGCAGGAGCTGTACCGCCACGAGCGCACCGTTCTCGGCTTCCTCCGGATCCTTCGCTTCCTGGAGCGCTACATCCAGGTCAAGCAGGGGGATTCCCACACCGAGTCGGTAAAGCTGCTTTTCTCCGTATATGACGACCTGGAACGGGTCGTCCTCTCGAAGGCCATGGCGGAGGAGGCAAAGCGGGCCGTCCTGGTGGCCGATATCGGGAAATACAGGAACTGGGTGGAGAAGATCGACCTTTCCTCCTGCGCGGAGGCAGCCGCCGGGGAGGATCGGGTACCCGCAGCCGGGGATAACATGGCGTCCGAGCCCGAGGCGGTTTCAATGCCCGACGAAAAGGATGTCGAGCCTGCGGCGGCCGTGCTTCCGGTCTCCGTTGCCGCGACCCTGAAGGCCGAAGAAGGCGAAGCGGAGCGGCATCGCGAGAGGGAGGAAGAGGCCGGTCCGGATTTCCCCGAGGCCGTGAAGGCCATGGAGCCGCACGATGCCTTCGCATTTGCACTGGAGGAGATCCGGAGAGAGGTCCGGAAGATGATCCGAAGCGAGTTCGAGGCACTGAGAGCGGAGCTGGGGCTGGGAGGCACGGGAGCATCGCACCCGGAGTCAGGTACGGTCCTTTGACGGGGGGGAAGCAGGATCTGGAGAGAAAGGGGCCGGTCGCGCCGGAAGGGGAAACCTGAAATGCCAATGAAAAGAGTTGCCGAGACATGATTGTCTTCTGTGAGGAGTGCGGGGAAAGAATCGTTATCGAACCCGACGAGATCAGGGAATCCGTCATCATCAGGGTTTGCAGGAAATGCAGAGACGTCATCCGGATCACCGTACCGGATGCGGCCGTGCAGGGTCTCAAGGCTATGAAGGCCTGAACGACGGGCCGGGTGCCGGATTCGTTCCGATGAGCCCGGGTCCGGCGGCACGCCGGATTCCATGGAGTGGAAAGGCAGAGATGAACATCCCGAACGACACATTCGATCTGGTACGTGAAAAGCAGGAACTGGAGGCTTTTTTATCCACATTTTCAGTCGCAGGCCCGTCGCTGCCGGTGGAGGACATAAAGCCGCCTGATCCCGCGGATCCCGTTGCGCCCATGATGCCGTATCCGGCGATTTTCGGGAAATTCGACATCACCGTTCCGGTCAAGAAAAAGGGGGCATCCCGGCAGAAACCGGAAACGGACGATTCGGAACCCTTATCCCTGTTGCAGGAAGAGGCGTTGCAGGAGCCCGTACCGGATCCGGCAGATGCCGTTGCGGAAGGCGGACAGGAGGAGCGGCAGATCCTGAGACTGGAAATGGAGGATGCGGAGGCACCTGTCATGCCTGAGGTGGAGGCGGTGCGGGAGCCGGTCCCGAATCTGGAAGAGTCCGACGCGGTGGGCGGGCAGGTGGATCCGCCGGTCCCGAAGCTGGAAATGGAGGCGGCGGCACCCGTCATACCCGACGCGGATGCGGTGAAGGAGGCGGCACCGGACCAGGCGGGGGCTGCCGTGGAAGACGGGCGGGCGGAACCGCTGCGCTCCGAAGCGGAGCGGGAGAAGACCCCGGAGCCTCCGGTGAACCAGGCCCCTCCCGCCTTCGTGGAATTCCAGCCGGTCGATCGGCCGCCCCAGCCGCCGGAAGGACGCAGGGACGTCCCGGAAATGGACCGGACCTTGCGGATCGAAAGGAAAACCATCGAAGAGGCGGCCGCCGCGAACGGTCTGTCCCTGCAGACGGCGGAGGACATCGGGGAGGAAAAGACGAAGCCGGAGTGCCGTTCCGTCCCCTTGTCCATCCGCGGAGTGTCAAGGCGCGCGCCGGTTCTGGCCGGCCTGATCCTGTGCCTGCTCCTGGCCCTCTCCGCACTCGGCTATTTTCTGGTCAGGCCTGCCGACGGGCAGGGGCTGGTCCGCTGGCTGTCCCTGAACGTTCCCTTCGCCGGCCAATACCTGGAGGTTGGAAGACCGGACCGGAATCCCGTGGCGGAGAAGGTGGGGATTGTCAACCTGCGGCACCGGTTCGTCAGAAACGCGGCTCTGGGCCGGGAAATCAGGGTTGTCGAGGGAACGGCGTTCAACAGGGCGCAGGAAGGCCTCTCGGGGATCCGGATCCGTGGCGAGCTTTATGATGCAAGGGGCATGCTCGTGGCGGCGCGGATGGTTTCCTGCGGGAGCAGGTTGACCGCCGATCAGCTGGAGACCCTTGGAGAGCCGGATCTCCACCTGGCTCTCTCAGCCGCCCGGTCCGGTCCGCAGGTGAACGGCGCGGTCCCCCCGGGAGGCGAGACCCCGTTCATGATCGTATTCATCCAGGAGCCGCCGGGAGTCGTCCGGACCATGGTGGAGCCCGTCGGCATGGACAAGGTCCGTCTTCCATGACGTCCGTCGTTGCGGAGTCCTTCCATCCGCTGCCGTCTCAGGGATCCCATCCCGTCGGCAAGGACGTCCCCTGCAATGAAATCAATGAGCTGGAGGAGATCCTCCGTCTCCAGAACGAGCTGCAGGACATCACGAACGAAATCTACGCCTCCCAGAGCGTGGCGCAGATATTCACCGACTGCAGCAGGCGGATCGTTGATCTCTTCCGTGTCGAAGCGGTGAACATCTATGCCGTCGACCGGCAGCGAAGGGAAATCTACACGACCATCAAGTCCGGGCGCCTGTTTCGGGAACAGAGGATGGCCGTCAACAACCGGACGATTCCCGGGTACGTGGCCGAAACGGGCTTCCTGATCAATATCGCCGATGTACACGATCAGGCCGAGATGAAGAGCCGCTGCAAGGGGCTGGAACTGGCGGTTGACCGGGACGCCCGGTCGAGCGTCCGCCTGAAGCAGGTCATGGCCGCGCCGATCGTTCACGAGGGCGAGATCATCGGCGTCATCGAGGTGATCAACAAGTCGGGGCGGGACGGCCGGTTCATCGAAGAGGAGCCCGTACTGCTCCAGGAAATTTCCGAAGTCCTCGCCATTGCGCTCTCCAACCATGCGCGCTATGCCCGCCGGAGAAAAACGCGCTTCGACTCCCTCATCCGGAAAGGATTCCTGAAGGAGGAAGAGCTCGATCATGCCTGGGAGGAAGCCCGGGAACAGAAAGAGACCGTGGAAGGCTTCCTGATGCGGAAACACGGCATCTCGAAGGACGAACTCGGAAAGTCACTGGAGGAGCACTACCGCTGCAGCTTCATCCAGTTCAGCGACCGGTTCCCTATCCCCGCGGACCTCCTGAACAGGCTCAACAAGGAATACCTGCTCCGGGAGCTCTGGGTGCCCATCGAGAAGACCGACGGAACCGTCCACATCCTGGTGAGCGACCCTGACAACATCATCAAGCGGGACATGATCGAAAACCTCCTGAGGACAAAGGCCATCCGCTATGATGTGGCCCTTCCGGAGGACATCTCCCGGTTCATAAACTATTTCTACCAGGCCCACGGGGATGAAACGTCGATTTCGGACATCATCGGCCGGCTGGACGGTGCGGAAGAGGAAGAGGGCGAGGATGGGGAAGAGTCCGTCACGGAGTCGGACAGCGCGATCATGCTGCTCGTCAACAAGATCATCAACGACGCCGTCAGCCGGCGGGCGTCGGACATCCACATCGAACCCAACATCGGCCGGAAGAACGTGGAGGTCCGCTTCCGCGTCGACGGCGACTGCTCGGTGTACCAGACCGTTCCCTTCAACTATCGGGCCGCCCTCGTGTCGCGCATCAAGATCATGTCCAACCTGGACATCACGGTGAAGCGGATTCCCCAGGACGGCAAGATCAAGTACCGCCGCGCCCCGGGAGACGAGATCGAGCTCCGCGTGGCGACACTGCCCACCCAGGGAGGGGTCGAGGATGTCGTGATGCGGCTTCTCGCCAAGGGGGAAACCCTTCCCCTGGAGGCCATGGGAATGCTGGACAGGAACTATGCGCAGCTCCTCAAGATCTGTGAGAAGCCCTACGGCATGATCCTGGTGGTCGGACCCACGGGCTCGGGAAAGACGACGACCCTCCATGCGGCCCTGCGGCATATCAACACGCCGGAGAAGAAGATCTGGACGGCCGAGGATCCCGTGGAAATCACCCAGTACGGACTCCGGCAGGTCCAGGTGCAGCCCAAGATCGGCTTCGACTTCGCCACGGCGATGCGGGCCTTTCTCCGGGCCGATCCGGATGTGATCATGGTGGGGGAGATGCGCGACTTCGAAACGGCCAAGACCGGGGTGGAGGCCTCCCTGACGGGCCATCTCGTCTTCAGCACCCTGCACACGAACAGCGCCCCCGAGACCATCATCCGGCTGCTCGACATGGGCATCGACCCCCTGAACTTCGCCGATGCCCTTCTCGGCGTCCTCGCCCAGAGGCTGGTCCGGACGCTGTGCAAAAACTGCCGCGAGCCCTATCATCCCAACCGGAAAGAATACGATGAAATGGCGGAGAGTTACGGAAGGGAGCGGTTTGAGGAGCTGGCCGTTCCCTTCACAAGCGACCTGACACTGTACCGGCCCCGGGGCTGCGATCTCTGTGACCGGTCCGGGTACAAGGGGCGCGTGGGCATCCACGAGCTTCTCATCGCCAGCGATCCGCTGAAACGGCTCATCCAGAAGAGCGAGACCGTCGAGACGCTCCGGGACAAGGCCATGTCCGAGGGGATGTCCACGCTCCTCCAGGACGGCATCCAGAAAGCCCTGCGGGGCATCACCGACTTCCGGCAGGTCCGGAGGGTCTGCATCAAGTAGGTCTCCCCATTCCGAGCCGCGACGGATTCGCGGTTCCCCCTCCCTCAAACTCCTTCCCTGCCGCAAACGGCGGCTTCCTTCTCCAGTCGGTCCCGGGCCGGACGGATCCTGCGATCCCGGCTGCGGGATTGCTTTTTGCGTTGACAAGGAAACGGGCTTTCTTTTAATGGCATGGGAAACAGGCCTTCCGCGAACGCTGCCCCGGGAAGCCGACCCGTTTTCACATCTGCGCAGAGGCAAAAGAGGAACCGGCTTGCAAAAGAGTGAAATCCACGCCACCGACCTGTTCGAGGCCTGTCATGTCCTTTTTGGAAAACAGACCGCCGTCTCCATCCAGTTTCTGAACCATTCCCTGCAGATGTCCGGTTTGAAAGCGGCCTATCGGAAACGGGCGAGGGAGACCCACCCGGATCGCGCCCTCTCGCTGGCCGTTGAATCCCGCATTCTCGAGGAGCAGTTCAAGGAGGTCCAGTCCGCCTTTGAACGGCTCCGCCTCTACCTGGAGAATCCCTCCCGGTTCCGCCTGATCGAAGGAAATCCGCGCCGTACGGCGTCCCCCGCGCCGGGGGAGGAGCCCCCGTTCGGAAAGAGAACGTCAAGGAAGCGCGATCCGGTGCAGGATTACGTCCACACGGGGCCGATTCCCGGGGGGAGGCACCTCTTCGGCCGTTATCTCTACTACGCCGGCATGATTACCCACCGGATCCTGGTCGAAGCCGTGGTATGGCAGCAGAGGCAGAGGCCTCCGGTCGGCATAATCGCCTGCGGGTGGGGCTGGCTGGAACGCGGAGACATTCTTGTCATCCTGAAGCGACGCCGGCCCGGCGAGCGCTTCGGCGAGTGTGCCGTCCGCCTCGGGTACGTGGACGCCGGACAGCTGCGCCGCCTGACGGCCTGGCAGAAACTGCTGCAGCCCCGGTTCGGCGATTTCTTCGTCCGGAAGGGGCTCCTGACGGCCGAGCAGATCGAAAGCCTGGAACAGGATCACCGGCGGCACAATTGGAACTCCCGGAAATCAACCAAAAGGCGTTCGTGAGGTTATCCATCAATGGCAACGATGAAACAACCGGCCATGAGCATTCGCCCCAACGTTTTCCTCCAGGAGCTTCCCATTTTCCGGGGCCTGCCCGGAGGGGACGTGGCGGAGCTGCGGATGGTCATGGGAGAGCGGAACTACCGCCGGAACGATGTGATCCTCTTCGAGGAAGACACGCCACGCTGCCTCTACGTGATCTACGAAGGACGGGTCAAGGTCGCACAGATCGACGAGGAGGGGCGGGAACAGATCCTGGCCGTCCACAAGCGCGGCGATTTCTTCGGCGAAATGGCCCTCCTGGACGGAAAGACCTCCCCGGCGCGGGTCATCGCCCTGGAAGATACGCGGGTCGGGTTCCTCGGCCGGGCTGATTTCGAGACCCGGTTCCTGAAGAATCCCATCGCCGTCCGGCAGATCATCTCCCTGCTCTGCGAGCGCCTGCGGGATTCCTGGTTCATGCTCAAGGTCCTGAACCTGCAGCGGGCGGAAGACCGGGTCCGGGCGGTCCTGAGCCACATGGCGTCCCGCTTCGGGTCGAGGGACGCGCGGGGTACGGCGATCCGTCTCCGGATGACCCACAGCGAACTGGCAGACTACGCGTCCCTTTCCCGGGAGACGGTCAGCCGCATCCTCAAACGGCTGGAACTGGCCGGGGAGATCTCCGTGCTGGAGAAACGGCGGATCCTCATCACGCCGAATTTTCATAAAGTCGATTTTGTGTGACGTCCGTCACAATCCCCCCCCTCCGTTTCTGGCATTCTCCATCCCGCATTCTTCCGCCGGCCCTCGGGTCGTCCTGCTGGGCCGGCCTCCTTTCGGACATACGGAGGTGGAACATGGAATCGATCTGGTCGATGGACGTCGTCATTCCCTTTTCCAGCATCCTCGCAGCCGTGCTGATCAGCACGGGCGGCGTGATCTTCGGCCGTCTGAAGCTGGCCCTGATCGTCCAGTTCGGCTTTCTCGTGTACTGGGGGAGGCTGTGGGACATCACCATCTTCTCCGATTCGGCCTCGTGGCTGAGCGGACGGACGCTGCTGATCTCCGGTCTTTGCTTCATCCTGTTTGTTTTCGCCGTTCTCGGGCTGACCGTTCACCGGGAATGACGGCCCGACCTCCTGAACCCCTGAACCCCTGAAGCCGGCCAGCCGGCACCCCTTACATTCCCCGGACCGTTCCGGGATTCCCCGTCGAGAACCAAAGGCCGACCGGACAAGTTTATCTTGCCCGATCTCCCCGGAAAGGATATCAGAGAAAACCTTTTTCCGGGGGGAGCGCATGAAATACCGTGTCATCCAGTGGGCCACCGGCTCCATGGGGAAAACCTGCCTGCGGGCCGTCATCGATCACCCGGACCTGGAGCTGGCGGGCCTTTATGTCTACAGCGAGCGGAAGGCCGGCCTCGATGCCGGCGAGATCGCCCGGCGCAGCGCGACAGGAGTGATCGCCACCCGGAGCATCGACGAGATCCTGGCGCTTGACGCCGACGTGGTGATCCATGCGCCACGCATCCAGTTCCCTTACAGCCACCACAACCGGGACATCTGCCGGATCCTGGCATCGGGAAAGAATCTGATCACCATCAACGGACACAGCTTTCCAGCCTGGCACGGCGCCGCCTATGCGGCGGAGTTCGAGGAAGCCTGCCGGCGGGGGAATTCGACGTTCTTCAGCACGGGCTTGAACCCGGGTTTCGTCGTGGAGAAGATCGCCGCCGCGGCCACGGGGATCTGCACGGACATCGAATCCATCTCCGTCCGGGAGACCTTCGACGTCAGCGGCGCCCCGGATCATGAGTACGTGTTTACCGTCTGCGGGATGGGCTCCGATCCGGGGCGGTTCGACCCCGCCGGGTCCGGACCTGTCGCCCAACTGATCACGGCGATGTACGCCGAAGTGATCGCGCTTATGGCACACCGCCTGGGCCTGGTGCTGGAGCGGGTGGAGCCGGACCACCGGGTGACGGCGGCACCGGGGGACATCGCGGCCCGGGCCGGCACCGTGAAGGCGGGGACGGTTGCGGCGACGAACTACCGCTGGCACGGGATCGTCGGCGGACGGCGGTTCATCACGCTGGAAGTGAACTGGGTGATGGGAAACTCCGTGCCCGGGTTCGAGATTTTCGACCACTGGAAGATCTCCGTTCGCGGGAAACCGGGAATCGACATCGTCATGAACCTCGTGGAGCCGAAAGACGCCACGGCCCGTACGCGTTCCGAGCAGTACGGCGTGGCGGGGTCGGTCATCAACGCCATTCCGGAAGTCTGCGCCGCCCCGGCCGGCATCTTCCATTTTCCGCTTTTTGCACCCTGGCGGAGGCGCTTTGCCGAGGGATGAGGGTGCCCCGCGGCCGCACGGCGGAACGGACGCCGCTCCGCGGGATAAATGAACGACCAATGGAGGCTGTTTTGTCGGACGATTGCTACGAAAAACTGGCAGAAGTGCTGGACACGCTGCCCAACGGATTCCCCAGGACCGACAGCGGAGTCGAGATCCGGCTCCTGAAGAAAATCTTCACCCCCGCCCAAGCGGAGCTGTTCTGCCGGCTGCGGCTGACGTTCGAGACGGTGGAGGAGATCGCTGCCCGGAACGGCATGCCGGTGGAGGGCCTGAAGGGCGCCCTCATGGGTATGGCCGTGAGTGGACAGGTTTTCACAATCAAGCCCGCGGGAATCCGGCGCTTCCGGATGCTGCCCTGGGTTTTCGGGATCTACGAGTTCCAGCTCGATCGCATGGACAGGGAGTTTGCGGAGTTGAACGAGGAATACTGGCCGTACCTTTCGAAGCGGTTTTTTTCCGACACGCCGCAGCTGATGCAGACCCTTGCCGTGGAGGAGACTGTTCCCTCGCACCAGGAAGCACTGCCCTATGAGAAAGTATCGGCGATCATCGAAAAGGGGCAGTCGTTCATGGTCAACGAATGCATCTGCAAGAAGGAACAGGGGCTGCTGGGGAAGCCCTGCGACCGGCCCGTGCATGTCTGCCTGGGCATCTCCCTGGAGCCCGGGGTCTTCGAAAAGACCCCTTCGGCCCGCATCCTGACGAAGGAGGAGGCCTGCGCCCTCCTGAAAATGACGGAAGACGAGGGCCTCGTGCACCTGACCGGCAACGTGCAGACGGGGCACTACTACATCTGCAACTGCTGCAAGTGCTGCTGCGGGGTGCTCCGGTCGATCAACGAATTCGGGGTGCCCGCATCCCTGGCCGTCAACTCCCATCATTATGCCGTGATCGACGCCGATCTCTGCACGGGCTGCGGGATCTGCGCGGACAGCCGCTGCCAGGTCGGGGCCGTCTCGGATGAAGGGGAGACCCTTGCGGTCATCCGGGAGCGGTGCATCGGCTGCGGGCTCTGCGTGACCGCGTGCCCGGTAGAGGCCATCCGGCTGGTCCGCAAGGAGCGGCAGGAGATCGATGTCCCGCCCCTTGCCGAAGACACGTGGTTCGACGAGCGGGGACGCCGCCGGGGGGTGGATTTCAGCCCATACAGGTAACCGGTCCGTCCGGAGAGGGCCTGCCGTCCGGTCCTGCGGCGGGGAAGAGGCAACCTGTCCAGCGAACCGGGCGTCCGGAAATGCGGGGTCCATCCGCTGCCCCGTTACCGGAACCGCCCCCACGGAGGTGAAGGGATGTCCATCGCCGCCATCCTGCTGCCGGCCGCCGTGCTCCTGGTGTCCCTTCTGCATTTCCGGAAGCGGGAATCGCTGCGGGGGGTCTTCCTGACCAAATCCTCCTTGTCGGCGCTCTTTGTCCTGGCCGCCCTGTCCGGTCTGCACGGGAATCCGCGATACTTTGCCCTTGTCCTTGCCGGCCTGCTGTTGTGCATGGCGGGCGATGTCTTCCTCGTCTCCGCCTCGAGAAGGCTTTTCCTGGCGGGCCTGTTTTCCTTCCTCGCCGGGCATGTCCTGTACAGCATCGCTTTTTTCACCATGGCCGCGCCGGGACCCGCGACCGGGATCGCCGCCGCGGTGTGCCTTCCGGCGGGCGGCGCCTTCTTCCTGTGGATCCGGCCCCGCCTGGGAAAAATGGCGCTCCCGGTGGCGGCCTACATCGCGGTCATCACGGTCATGGTCGCCGGCGCCGCCACGCTTGCGGGGGAACGCGGGCTGCCCTTGGGCGGGCGGGTCCTTGCCCTGACCGGTGCCGTTCTTTTCTACCTGTCGGACGTGTTCGTGGCCCGCCAGCGCTTCGTGAAGCCGGAATTCCGGAACCGGCTGATCGGCCTGCCCCTGTACTATGCGGGCCAGTTCCTGATCGCTTTTTCCACCCGGCTTCTATAGACACGCTGCAGAGAGGAAAGCCGTCCGCGAAAATCGCATTTCGCGTTGACAGGCAATGAATCGTTTCTTATCCTCCACGGAAAGCGAAAACGAAGACCAGGAATCCTATTCGCGAGCATTCGGAGGATGCTCCCCGTGTCCCGGTTGGAAAAGGGGCCGCCGCCGGGGCATTCCGCCGAGGTTCGAGACAGGAAAGGACGTCCCCGTGAGCCTGAAGCATTTCCCCGCTGCCATCCTTCATTACGGCCTTTCCCTCACCGCCCAGATCTTCAGCCTGGGAATGGCCGTAATCCTGATCGCCACCGCGTATTCCATCGTCGTCCCGCGCCTCGCCCCCTACAGCATATCGCTGGGAAAAGAGCATCGGTACGCCAAGGCGGCCTTCGCACTCGAACAGACCGTCACCAGGCCCGTCCGCGCCGTGTTTCCCATCCGGATCGGCGGTCACGACATGACGCCGTGGATCGTCCTGGTCCTGTCGTTCGTGCTCACCTTCTGGTTTAACACCCTGAGCTATCGCTACTTCTACGAGGGGCAGTACTACCGCTATCGGAAGAAGGTCGACGACATTCAGCGCCGGCTTCATATCTCCGATCATGCGATGAGCGCCTCGGCGCTTGGCCGGCAACTGGACCTGCTGAAAACAGCCAAAGGAAAAGAGCGCGATCGGATCATCCGGAATATCGCCGACGAGGAGAAGAAGCTCGGCGAGAAGGGGCGCGACCTTGCCTTTCTGTCGATCGATGTCGTCGACTCAACGGGCATGAAACAGGACGAGGACAAGGCCGTCGTGCAGAACGATTTCACCCGCTACCGCCAGTTTGTAAGCGGGATCCTGGACGAACACGGATGCCTGAAGTCGACCTGGACACCCGACGGGGTCATGGCCTGCTTCCCGGCCGTGGACGATGCCTTGCGCGCCGCTCTGGCCGTCATAGCGAATCTGGATGCATTCAACCGGGAGGTCAGGAAGCTGAGGCGCGAGTTTGCCATCCGCTGCGGCGTCAACTCGGGATTCGTCATCTACGACGAGAACGTACCCCTCGAACAGATCATCGACCCTGCCATCGACATCGCGGGCCACATGCAGAAGCACGCGGACCGGAACGCCGTCAGCATCCCGAAGTCCGTCTTGGAAACGCTTTCCGGCGCGAGCGGGTTTGTCCCCTCCGGCAAGGTCATCGACGGCTTCGAGATGTACGAATGGAAGAAGAGCGGATGAGGGGGGACGGGAAGCACCGACAGGCCGCCCTCATCCCTGCAGTCCTGCAGAACGGTCCGCGATCCGCCTGTGACGACCGTTCGCCCGGAGCGTGATTTCCCCCTTTTCGGCCTTGTGCCGCTATCCCTTTCGAGATCCCTCTTCACCTCCAGGATGTCCAGGGCGTTTTCGGTGTCCCGCGGTACCATGCCCCCGTTCTTTGATCAGGCCGGTTCATGGTCCGGCGCGGTCTTCAGGGAAGGAGGAAACCGATCAGGGCCAGGATCACCGCCTGAAGGAAGCGGATGACCGGGTCCAGGACGCCCAGCAGGAGAAGGCCGATGATGATGAAGAATCCGAAGGGCTCGATCCGGGACAGGGCATACTGAAACCTCACGGACGTAAAGCCCATGAGGATTTTCGACCCGTCGAGCGGCGGAATGGGGATCAGGTTGAAGGCGGCAAGGATGATGTTGATTTTCGCCATGTAATAGAGAAGCGTGGCGACGGTTCCGGCCGGCTGCGGATCGAGGATCCGGTACAGGAGAAAGGCGAGGAAGGCCAGGATCATGTTGGCGACGATTCCCGCCGAGGAAACCAGGATGAGGCCCCTGCGGGAGTCCCGGACATAGGCGAGGTTGAAGGGCACAGGCTTTGCCCAGCCGAAGCCGAAAAGAAACAGCATCAGCGTCCCGATCGGGTCGAGGTGGCTGACGGGATTCAGTGTCAGCCTGCCCATGGCCTTTGCGGTGGGGTCCCCCATTTTCCATGCGACCCAGCCGTGGGCCAGTTCGTGGAAGATGATGGAATACAAGAGCGGGATCGCCAGGAGCACGAATGCCAGCGGATCCCGGATGAGCAGGTTCAGAAGCCCCATACCCGTTCTTTTCCTCCTGCGGATTGGTTTCGACAGGCATCATGCTACACGTCCGGCGGCGGCAATACCAGATTGATTTTCACGAACCGCTGTCGTATTGCACCGGCTGCGGGACCTTTCCCCGTCCAGAACACCGGACGGTTGAAAAGCGCTCGAACGACAAACCGACGGGTGCCGATATGACAGCCAGTGAAATGGAGATCGGGATCATCCTGGAGAATATGATCGACGTCGTCGTGATCCTCGACCGGGACGGCGTCTTTCGGGCCGTCAGCCCCTCTGCCCGGTGGACCCTCGGCTACGAGCCGTCCGGCATGGTCGGGACGGTCAGCTTCGATTACGTCTTTCCGGAAGACCGGGATAGGGTTCATCAGACCTTCCGGAGAACCCTGGAGACCGACCGGGAGACGGAGAGGTTCCGGTTCCGCCACGCCGACGGCCGCTTCCTCTGGCTGGAGACGGTCGCACGATCGGTCTGGAGGGGGGAAAGCTTCCGGGGAATCGTCGTCTGCGCCCGCGATATCACGGAGCGTGTCCGGGTCGAAGAGAAGTTCCGGGAACGGGACCGGAGATACCGGCTGATCGTGGAGAATGCGAACGACGCGATCTACCTTCACGATTTCGAAGGGAACATCCTCGACGTGAACGAAATCGCCTGCCGGATGCTCGGATACGAGCGGAAGGAGCTGGTCGGGTCCAATCTGGGGATGATCGACGGGAAATGGAACCATCCGGACAATCCGGAGCTCGACTCTCTGCTGAAACAGGGGCGGCATTCCTTCGAGCGCTGGAATATCCGGAAGGACGGCTCCGGGATTCCCGTCGAGGTCAGCGTGAAGATCGTCGACTGGAAGGGAAGGGGACTCATCATGGGGTTCGTGAGGGACATCACGGACCGCAAGGCCGCCGAGGCAAAACTGCTCCGGAGCGAAAAGCAGTACCGCCTGCTGGTGGAAAACACGATGGATTACGTTGCCCGCTTTCACCTGGACGGGACCATCCTGTTTGTCTCCGATGCCGTCGAGTCGGTTCTCGGCTACCTTCCGATGGAAATCACCGGCGTGTCCTTCCTGGATCTGGTGCACCCGGACGACCGGACCGCCGCCGGGAACGTGTTCCTGGGCGTGCTGGAGGAAGAGAAACAGGGAGGCCTGGAATGCCGGCTGCACACGAAGGACGGCCAATACCGCTGGGTGGAGACTCGGGGCAGGGTCTTCCGGAATGACGTGACGGGACGGATGGAGATCTTCTCGGTGGCCCGGGACATCACGGTGCAGAAAAACGCGGAGGAGAACCTGCGGAACACGCTCAACAACCTGGAGGACCTCGTCCAGGAGCGCACGGCCGAGCTGAAGGAGGCCAACACGGCCCTCCGGGTTCTCCTGGACCGGAGCAAGGAAGACCGGAAGATCCTCGAGGAGCGGCTCCAGCGGAACGTCAACGAATTGCTCATGCCGGCGCTGGACGGGCTCAGGACCTGCGGACTGAACGGCAAGGGGCTTCTTTTCCTGGACCTGCTGCAGTCGAACCTGCGGGACATCACGTCCCCGTTCCTGTCCAGGCTGACATCCTCTTACAGGAACCTCACTCCCCGGGAGATCCAGGTGGCCGGCATGATCCGGGAAGGGAAGCGGACCAAGGAGATCGCGGAGCTGCTGGGGGTCAGCACGGTCACGGTGGATTCGCACCGGATCAGCATCCGGACCAAGCTCGGACTGACCGGCGAGAAAGTCAACCTCCGCTCGCACCTTCTTTCCATGACCTGACGGGGTGAGCCTTTTCCCTTCGCTTCCGCCCGGGCGGGAGCGGCAGAACGGTGGAACCGTGGACAGCCGCCTGGCAAAAGAGAGAGAGCGTTATCTGGCCCGTCTCGGGGAGCTCTTTGACGTCTCCGTTTCCGACGCCCGGGACATCATCGGGGAATTCCACGGGGAGATGGCTCGCGGCCTGGCGGGAAAAAGGAGCTCCCTGCGGATGATCCCCTCCTTTGTGGGCCGGCCGGCGGGCCGGGAAAGGGGCCGCTTCCTTGCCCTCGACCTGGGCGGGACGAACTGCCGCGTCCTGGAGGTGGAGCTCGACGGACGGGGCGGGGCCTCCGTTGCGGCGGTGAACCGGTTCGTCATTCCGCAGGAATGCCTGAGCGGACATAGCGGGATGCTCTTCGATTTCCTCGCCGGGTGCGTCGGTTCCTTTCTCCGGGAGCATCCCCCGGAACCGCACCGGGAGCCGGTCCTGGCCTTCACGTTCTCCTTCCCCGTGGAGCAGCGCTCCGCCGTCTCGGGCACCCTCATCGGCTGGACAAAGGCCTTCACGGCCCCGGGCGTGGAGGGCGAGGACGTCGCGGCGCTTCTCTCCTCGGCGATGAGACGCAGGGGGCTTGAATCCGTCCGGATCGCGGCCCTGACGAACGACACTGTGGGGACGCTCCTGGCCGGGAGCTACGCCGATCCTTCCTGCGACATGGGGGTGATCCTGGGAACGGGGACGAACGCCTGCTACCCCGAGAGGGTGGCCCGGATTCGGAAACTTCCGGGGGGGGAAGCGTCCGGTGAGATGATCGTCAACCTGGAGTGGGGCAATTTCGATCGGCTCGCGGCCAACCGCTTCGACGACCTCCTGGACGGTGCCTCGCCGAATCCCGGCCGGCAGCGGCTCGAGAAGATGGTGTCCGGGATGTACTTAGGGGAGATCGCACGGCTGGCCGTCCGCGAGATGATGGAGTGGGGCCTCCTGTTTCCGGGGGGGCCTGGAACCGCGTTTTCCGTGCCGTACGGCCTGACGACGGAGCAGGTGCTTTTCGCGGCGGGTGCTCCGGCGGATGCCTCCATCCCCGGCCTCGACATTGCCGGAAAAGACGACCGGACGGTGATCCGCGAGATCGGACGGCTCGTCGCCGGCCGGGGCGCGCGGCTTGCCGGCTCGGCCATCGCCGCCGTCCTTACCTGGATGGATCCGGACTTGAAAGCCGGTCACACCGTGGCGGTCGACGGGGCGCTGTTCGAGCACAACCCGGGATATCGGGCCGGAATCTCGAAGACCCTGGACGACCTCCTCGGCAGCCGGGCGGCGACGGTCCGGCTCGTCCACACGGGGGACGGATCGGGCATCGGATCCGCCATAGCCGGCGCCGTGGCGTCCGCGGGTGGAGGCGGCATTCCGTGAGACGGACTCCACATACAGCAAAACAGCGGTTTACCCGCAGCTATTGGCGGTGCCCGGTTCGGGAGGGATCATGAAATTCGAGAAGTACCGCATCTCCGAGGAGATCAAGGAAAACCTGGACCGGCTGGGCTTCAAAAGACCCACGGACATCCAGTTCCGGGCCATCCCGTCCATCCTCAACGGGGAGGACGTCCTGGCCGTCGCCCAGACGGGAACGGGAAAAACCGCGGCCTTCGCAATTCCCATTGTGGACCGGATCCAGCGCACCAGGGGCAGCCGGCGCTCCGGCGGCATCCGGTGCCTCGTCATGGTGCCGACCCGCGAGCTGGCCCTGCAGATCGGAGAGGTATTCACGAGCCTTGCCAGGCACACCGGCGTGAAGGCGTTTGCGCTCCACGGCGGCGTGGAGCAGGATTCACAGGTCCGGCGACTCCAGGGCGGCATCGACGTCCTCGTGGCGACCCCGGGGCGGATGTTCGACCTCATCCACCAGGGACACCTCCGCCTGGACGGCGTCGACACGCTCGTCCTCGACGAGGCCGACCGCATGCTGGACCTGGGATTCATCCGTGACATCCAGTCGGTGAAAAGAAAACTCACCCGGCCGCACCAGACCCTGTTCTTCTCGGCCACCATCAACCCGGAGATCAAGAAGCTTGCGTTTTCACAGGTGAAAAGCAACGCCATCCGGATTCAGTTTTCTCCCGACGATCCCGTTTCGAAAAACGTCTCCCATGCGGTCGTGTTCGTGGAGATGGACGACAAGCGGTTTTTCCTGGAGCGGTTCGTCCGTGAACACCCCGACAGCAGGCTCATTGTCTTTGTCAGGACCCGCGTCCGGGCGGACCGGGTCGTGAAGGTCCTGGAGAGGGCCGGGATCGCCGCGCTCTCCATTCACGGCGCCAAGGACCAGGACGAGCGAACCGCCGTCATGAAGCGCTTCCGGGAAGGGGAATGCGGCATCCTCGTCGCCACGGACGTCAGTGCACGGGGGATCGATGTCCCCGGCGTCGATTTCGTCATTAACTACGATCTGCCGGAGCGGGCGGAGAACTACGTTCACCGGGTGGGGAGAACCGGGCGGGGCGTGAAGAAGGGGGTGGCCTTTTCGCTTTGCAGCGCCGGGGAGAAGCCGCTCCTGGACGAGATCCGGCGGTTCCTGAACAAAGAGCTCGAGGTGATTCCGATCGACAGGGAGGACTATGTCGGGATCCCCGAACTTTCCGGCGGGGAAAACGATCTGCGGGCGATGATCCTGGAGCACGAGGCGCGGCTCCGGAAAAAAGGAAAAAGAAAAAGTCCTCCCGGGGCGTGACAGGGCGGCAGGGATCGGCCATGACCCGGCTCCGGGGGCGCATCGTAACTTGACAGGACGGCCCGTGACGGGGATAAGCTGTGTCAGGTCGCAAGGAAAGGAAACAGGACGAGTCACGGACAGGAATCGGGCGCGATGAAGCGCCGGGAGGTGTGAATCATGAAAAGGAAACTCACCCTGCTTGTCGTGCTGCTTCTGGTGCTGACCGTCGCCTGCGCCCCCACGAGCAGCTCGCGCTATCGCGAGGGAAGCAACGTGGGGCAGGAAACCAGCCTGACCGTGGAAGACGAGCGGCGGCTGACGCAGGAAGCCATGCCCAAGATGGTCAAAGACTATCCGCCGGCGAAAAACGACGAGCTCCAGCGGTATGTGTCCGGCCTGGGCGGGAAGATCGTCCGGGCGAACAACCTGGAGGGCAATCCCTACCACTATACCTTCACCGTCGTCGACGTCGTCGACGTCAACGCATTCGCGATGCCGGCGGGAACGATCTTCGTGACGGCGCCCCTGATCGCCATGGCGTCCAACGAGGCGGAGCTGGCCGGGGTCATCTCCCATGAAATCGGCCATGTCGTCGCCAGGCACTCGGCGGAGCGGATGTTCGCAATGGAGAAGGCCCAGAAGAAAACGTGGCTGTACGCGACGGGTGGGGCTGTGGTGGGAGCGGCGGCGGGCCTCGGACTGGGTGTCCTGATTTGCGAAAAGGGCGACACGGCCTGCCTTGCCAAGGCGGCGGCCCTGGGAGGCGTGGTCGGTGCCGGGGGCGGCATGCTGGCGCAGAAATACACCTTCCTGGTGAATTCCCGGGAAGATGAGATGGAGGCGGACCGCCTCGGGTTCCGGTATTCCGTTGCCGCCGGGTATGACAAGGACCAGGTCGGGAAATTCTATGAAAAGCTCCTTGTCATGGAAAAGAAGTCCAAGCAGGGGGAGGGAGCCATTTCGAGAAGCCTCTCCGACGCATTGAGCACGCATCCTCCCAGCGAGGAGAGGGTGCGGCAGATGAACGAGCTGGCCGCGAAGAGCCCCGACGGGAAAGCCGTTACGAATACCCCGGCGTTTAACCGGGCGAAGCAGATCGCGGCAGGGATGAAGAAAAAATAACGATTGCCGGGAGTCCTTCCCGGTTACGGGAAGCCCCTGTCCACAGGGGAATCCTTCGCGTCATCCGGACCGTGACCATGAGAAACCGCCTTTACAACCTCTTCGTCGCGCTTGTCATCGTCCTCTTCGGGGCCTCGCTTTACTTCACGGTCCAGGTGGTCGCCTTCAAGAAAGGACTGGGGTCCGGCACCGCCGC